>CALROE020000029.1:0-11408 GCA_943369715.1 Bradyrhizobium ivorense | reverse complement strand
AGGATTGCGGCGCCGTTCAGACTTCCGACGGTCAAGGACTACATGAAATTCGCCCGGACATCGGCCGGCCCGATCGTGCAGATATTGAAGAGCCTGGACGCCGCGAAAGCCGAAGCCGCGTGGTCAGATATGGAGCAGGTTCTCAGCCGATATGAAACGCCGGCCGGATGGGAAGGTCCGAATGAACTGTTATTGACGGCAGCAAGGAGGTTGTAGCCTCCGTGAGGGCCGTCGGCTGTTGACGCTCATGCGACCACTGCTGACTAACGGCGGACATCGTCGGGAAGTCATCAAGCAGTGCTGTCGCGGCCCAAGGCGGCTGGGCGGGCCTATTCCTCATCCGCATCCGGCATTTGCCGCAGCATGAAATGACCGAACGCCGAGGCGATCGGTTTGGCCGGGTCGTCCTGCCAAGCCTGCGCCTCGAAGGCGACGACGCGGCGGCCCTGCTTGACGATCGACACTTTGGCGTGGCTGTCGAGGGCGCGGCCGGAGCGGAGGTAATTGACGGTGAGACCGATCGGCTTCGGCGACGACACGCCGAGTTCGCGCGCCACGCCCACGATCGCGGTGGTTTCGAGAAAGGCGCCGGTCATGCCGCCGTGAATGGCAGGCAGGATCGGATTGCCGATGATTTTCGGCGAGAAAGGCATCACCAGCGTGCCGTCCTCGCCGATGCGGATGCCGAGGCAGCGCGCGAACGGGCTGTTGGCGAACGGACTTGCCGGATCCTCGGGCGCATCGAGCACCGGCAGCGCGCGCTGTTCCATCGCCCGGTCCAGCATGTTGGTGCGGTTGGCGCCGACCATGAAGCAGGCCGTCGCGGTGGCGACGGGATCGTCCTCCGATTCCTGGTAGGCCGTCGATCGCACGAAGGCGATCGAGCGGGTGACGCGGTAGCAGACCGAATGCGCTCTTATCTCGAGGCCCGGCGTCGCCGGCTTCTGGTAGTCGATCCGCAGGTCGAGCGTGGCGATCGCGCTGGTGCCATCGAGCGCGAGCTGGACGGCCATGCCGCAGCTCTCGTCGAGCATGGCGGTGACGACGCCGCCATGCAGCACGCCCGTCGCGGTGTCGCCGACGAACACCGGGCGGTAGGGCAGGCTCGACCAGGCTTCGCCGCGTGCGACGCGGTCGAGTCGAAGTCCGCTGATGTGGCCATAGACGGAACGGCTGCCCTTGATGGCTTCGGCCAGTTGCTCAAACGGCAGCGGCATGATGACAGGTGCTTTGGACATTCCGACGTTCTACGCCATATCGCGCGGGGAGCAAAAGGCGCGGAGAGTTCTTCGCATCGCTCGCGATGCTCTTTCGCTCCCCTCCCTCCACGCGCCCTTGCGCGTGGCGGGGAGGGGTCGGGGGTGGGGGCGCCCGCGCAAAGTCGCTGAGAGCTGTGTGCGCTGATACACCCCCCACCCCCCGACCCTTCCCCATCACGCGGCGAAGAGCCGCGCGGGAGGAGGGGAGAAGAATTCAGCCATTCGTCACATGCACCTTGGGCTTGCGACCGGCGTTCCACTGCCCGCCGAGTGCCCGCTCGATCTGTGCCGCCAGTTGCAGCAGCAGCCCGTCATTGGCCTGCCTGGCGATGGCCTGAATGCCGAGCGGCAATCCGTTCTCGTGTTGCGCCAGCGGCAGCGAGATCGCCGGAAGTCCGCTGAGATTGGCGAGCGGGGTGAAGGCGAAGTTGCGCCATAGGTTGCCGAACCAGTCCAGCACGGATGGATTGTCCGAAATCGTCAGATATTTCGTGGTGCCGACCTTCGGTGTCGGCAGCGCGGTGATCGGCGTCAGGATGATATCCCATTGCTCGAAGAACGCGCCGAAGCCGCGCGAGGTGGTGTTGAAGACCGCCTGCATGCGCGCCCGCTCGGCAAAGGTCGTGTGCCGGCCGGCTTCCCAGATCCGGATATTGACGGGTTCGACGAGATCGGCCGGCGGCCTGTCGAGCCCGCGTGCCGCGAGCATGTTGCCGATCACGATAGCGAAGTTGCTGATGTAGCAGGTGGTCTGGGCGTCGAAGGCGGCGGAAAAGTCGATCGCGGGCAACGCGTAGTCCACGTGATGACCAAGGCCTTCGAGGAATTTTCCGGTTCGCTCGAGTTCGGCGGCGATCTCGGGAGTCGCAGAGTAGTCGCCCCATTGGTGCGACAGCGCGATTCTGAGCTTACCCGGATCGCGTTTGACCAATTCCTGATAAGGCTCCGGCGGAGTCCAGAACGGCATGAATTCGCCCGGCGCCGGACCGCGACAGGCATCGACGAAAGCCGCGGTATCGCGCACCGAACGCGACTGGCAGCCCTGGATCGATACCAGCCCTGTCAAGTCCGACATGTGCGGTGCCAGCGAGAACACACCCCGCGAAACCTTGAGGCCGATGTTGCCGTTGACCCCGGCCGGAATGCGGATCGAGCCGCCGCCGTCGGTTGAATGGGCGATCGGCACGGCGCCCGCCGCGACCATGGCGGCGCTGCCGGCGGACGATCCGCAGGTCGTGTAGTCCGTATTCCAGGGGTTGCGGGTGACATAGACGGCGGGATTGTCGGCCGAGCTGCAAACGCCGAATTCCGGCGTGGTGGTCCGGCCGATCAGGTTGAGTCCGGCCTCGCGCATCTTCGCGGTCAGGAACGTATCGGCGGTGGCGCGATTGCCGCGCATCAGCAGCGAGCCCATTTCCTGCAAGCGGCCCTTCATCGTCGGGCCCAGATCCTTCATCAGGAACGGCAGGCCGGCAAAGGGCCCCGCCAGATTGGCACCGTCCCTGGCGGGATCGGCGATCGCGTCCTCGAAGACCTCGACCACTCCCGACAGCGACGGATCGACTTTCGCGATGCCCGCGGCCGCCTGACTTGCCAATTCCTTTGCCGTCAGCTCGCCCTTCCTGACGCGCGCTGCCAGCGCGACGCCGTCGTGCTGCGCCCATTCGTTCCAGCTCATCGGCAACGTCATGCGATTCATTTCCTCCGGTGCGGAGTCAACCTTAGTTTCGCAGCCCGGCAAGTCAACAAACTGCGGAACTCGCGTTGGAGAGGGTGGCACCAGGCACGAGTGCTTTTGACGCAAATCAAACGAGCTTCGAAGTTTTGATGACACAAGGCCAAAAACAGGAAGCCGAGATGTCTGCAACCGAGATCGCGAATCTTCATTTCTCCGCGGCTATCGCTGAAGCGGAAGCCGCCGGGTTGGGTCACGACAGCGTCTGCCGGTCGCTGCTTGGCCTCGTTGTCGCCAAGTATCTCGAAAGCAGGAGCGTCTCCGACGTCCAGTCGGAGCTTCGCTTCGTCGCCGACAACTGCGATCCCGGGACTGATTTCATGTTCATGCGCCCCTAGAAGCCCCGGATGGGGATCAGGCGATCTCCGCGTCGGCACCGTGGAGCAACTTCTCGGATCAGCGCTTGGCTCGCGGCGGCGGCGGCGCAGGCGCAGGCGCAGGCTCTTCCCGCCTCGCCGGTGTCGGCTCGGTCTGCACCTTGCAACTGGAAGCCGCGAGCGAGGCCTGCGCCTGTATCATCAGGCCCGGCTCCGGCGCCAGCGCCTTCAGCACGATCAGCCCGGTCGCGGTCGGAGAGTCGATGATCAGTCGGTCGGCCGCGGTGACGTCCTCGTCCTCGGGCAATTCGGCGTGCTGCGCCTCGGTCATCAGGTCGAGTTCGATCAGCCTGCGTCCGGCCGACCGATCGTTGATGGCGTAATAGGCGACTTCGTTGCGGGTATAAAACGACACCGAGGTGTAGGCCTGGCTGACGGGAACCGTGAGCTTGATCGGACCGCTCGACAGGTCGTAGCGGCAGACCGCGGTTGCGAATGCGGGATCCATGAACGGCAGCGGCGCGTTGTTCGGATCTGCCGGTGGCAGCGCGGTAACCGCGTTGAGCTTTGTCATCGGCGTGAGGCGTGAATAGGCGTCCTGGGTCGCGATCCGCGGCAATGCCAGCACGCTGACGAGATGCACGACGGCGCCCAGCAGCACGCCCGCGATGATCGTGAACAGCAGGCGGATCATGGACAGCCCACCGTCGTAATCGAGGGCATCGGCGCATCGCGCTGCGTCCGCGTCGCCACGCCGACCGGCGTATCGTAAAGCCGCAGCATCAGCGCGTAACGCTCGATGCCCCCGGTGGGGAGCCAGTTTCCGGCGCGAGAGCGCGACGCCACCCGGATCTCGAAGGCGCCATCGGCGCCGCGAATGATTTCCTGGCTGGTGAAGCCGTAGCGCTGCAGCGAATTCGCCACCAGATGTCCCTTGGTATTGTAGAGCGTCAGCGTCCAGAACCGCGCCGCGGGGGTGACGCCGCTGACCACCACGTCGCAGCGTCCGTCGAGCGGCTTGTTGCGGTCGTCCTTGGTCGCCGAGAAGGCGACGCCGTCGCCGGTGCCGACCGGCAGCTCGCCGCTGCGGGCGATCGAGGCGCGCGAATAGGGGTCGACATCGGCGGTGCCGGTCTTCGGCCGCGCGGTCCAGGCGCCGATCGTCAGGGTGCCGAGATCGGTGCCGCGCGTCGCGGTCATCCAGGTCGCGCCGAGCCCGATGACGGTCGCGAGGATCAGCGCCAGCAGTGTGATGAAGATCAGCCGCACGGTCAGTTCTTGCGCGGCGGAGGTGTCGCCGCGGCTTCGCCCGGCGCTGCCGCGGCAAAACTGTCCGGGAATGCGATCACGCTTGATGAGACCGGCTTGCCGGGCTTGGCGGGATCGCCCGGCATGACTTTGCCCGCGGTCTTGCCGGCCTCGTCGAGCAGCTTTTCCACCCGCACCAGAATATCCGCGCCGCGCTTGGTGAGGATCGGCGGCGGTCCCGGCTTGGTGTCGATGATTTTCGGCGCGCCCGCGGCCGTGGCGGCAGCGGCCTGCGCCGTCGGCGGCAGCTTCTGGCCCATGCCAATGCCCGGCACTTCCTTGATCTCGACGCCCTGGTGAGCGACCACCATTATCTCACGCCAGGTCTGCGCCGGCAGCGAGCCGCCGGTCATGCGGTTGGTCGGGGAATAGTCGTCATTACCGTACCAGACCGCGCAGGTGAAGTTGCCGGTGAAGCCGACGAACCAGGCGTCGCGATAGGCGTTGGTGGTCCCGGTTTTGCCGGCGGTCGGAATGCCGTCGATGGCGGCGCGGCGTGCGGTGCCTTCGCTGACGACGTGGCTCATCATTTCCGACATGTCGGCGGCCACCGAGACGGGAATGGCCTGCACCTGCTTTTTGCCGTCGCGATCGAAGCGCCAGACTAGGTCGCCAGCTCCGGTGCGCACCTCCAGCACGGCATGCGGGACCGGCGCTCTGCCCTTGTTCGGGAAGGTCGCATAAGCCACCGCGTGCTCGAGCACATTGACTTCATCGGAGCCGATCGGCATCGACGGCGTATCGGGCAGGGGGGCCTTGATGCCGAATTTGCGCGCCACCTCGGTGATCTTGACGCGCCCGGCCTTGGCTGGATTGGGTGACTTGCCGCCCAGTGCAATCGAGAGCTTCACCGGAATGACGTTGATTGAACGGGTGATCGCCTGTGTAAGCGTCATCGCGCCCGAATAACCGTGGCTGTAATTTTGTGGACACCAGTTGCCGATGCAGACCGGGCCGTCGATCACGATTGAGGATGGCTTGTAGCCGTTCATCAGCGCGGTGGCGTAGACGTACGGCTTGAACGACGAGCCGGGCTGGCGCATCGCGTCGACCGCGCGGTTGAACTGGCTCGCGCCATAGTCGCGTCCGCCGACCATGGCGCGCACGCCGCCGTCGAGATCGGCGACTGCGACGGCTGCCTGGGTCGCATGATAATCGCGGCCGAACTGGCGCAACTGGTTTTCGACGGTTGCTTCGGCGGCGCGCTGAACCGTCATGTCGATCGCGGTGCGGACCACGAAGACGCGCTCGACATAGGATTTCGGGAAGGTGTTGACCAGCTTGCGCATCTCCTCGAACGCCCAGTCGAGATAGTAGTTCGGCGAATTCTCGTCGCGACGATCGACGGCGACGGCCGGATTGCGCCGCGCGCCGAAAACCTGACCTTCGGTCATGAAGCCGGCATCGACCAGATTATCCAGCACCACGTTGGCGCGGGCGCGCGCGGCCGGCAGGTTGATGTGCGGCGCGTATTTGGTCGGGGCCTTGAACAGCCCGGCGAGCATGGCGGACTCAGCCAGATTGACGTCGCGCGCCGACTTGTTGAAGTAGAAATGCGCGGCGCCGTCGACGCCGAAGGTGCCGCCGCCCATATAGGCGCGGTCGAGATAGAGTTTCAGGATTTCATTCTTGGTGAGGCGGGTCTCCAGCCAGATCGCAAGGAAAGCTTCCTTCACCTTGCGCTCGATGGTGCGCTCGTTGTTCAGGAACAGGTTCTTCGCCAGCTGCTGGGTGATCGACGAGCCGCCCTGCCGCACGCCGCCGGCCTGCGCGTTGGTCACGAGCGCGCGCCCGGTGCCGGCGATGTCGATGCCGAAATGTTCGTAGAAGCGGCGGTCCTCGGTGGCCAGCGTCGCCTTGATCAGATTGTCCGGAAAATCCTCCAGCGGAATCGAATCATTGTGCTTTATGCCGCGGCTGCCGATCGGATTGCCGTAGCGATCGAGAAACGTCACCGCGAGATCGGATTTCTTCAGCCAGTCGTCGTCGGCGGTTTCGCGAAACGCCGGCACCGCCAGTGCCAGCATCAGCACCAGGCCGACCAGCCCGATGGTCGCTGCCTCGGACAAGGGTTCGATGAAAACCCAGCGTTTCCAGCGGCCGACATAGAAGCGGTCCATGAAGGTGGAGAACCGCTCATAGAGCTCGCGCACACCCTTGCCGGAGGAGAACAGCGTCGAGTCGATGCGCGCGTCCAGATCCAGCATCCAGTGCCGGATCTTTTTCTTCCAGTGTGGTGGTACGATCTGACGCACCGGAACCCCAGGTCAATTCGCAGCGCTTGAAGGTGCCCGGCCGGGCACCGTCGAGACGTCATGCGGGAATGTTGCGGCAAACCCAAGGCGCTTTTACGCCATCGGGGACTCGTCCCCTATCTATCCGAGCGGGGGCCATAAACCAATGGTCTGGCTCACGATTTTGAACAGCAGGGCTAACGCTGGCGGCGGCTTTGCGCGCTACCGGGCCTTACCGGGTACCCACGTCGCTCGAAAACGCTATAGAAGGGCCCAAGCCCATTACCGCCCTGTCAGGAAATCATGACCGCGCAGCCCAAGCCACCCTCGGGTCAAGAGGGATTCTTCTGGAAAACCAAGACGTTGGAAGAGATGTCCAACGCCGAGTGGGAAAGCCTGTGCGACGGCTGCGCACGCTGCTGCCTGGAAAAGCTCGAGGACGAGGATACCGGCAAGATCTACTTCACCCACGTTTCCTGCAAGCTGCTGGATGCCGGGCTGTGCGCCTGCAAGGACTATGCGAATCGCTCCGACCAGGTTCCGGACTGCGTCCGGCTGACGCCTGAAAACGTCCGCACCCTGAACTGGCTGCCGCCGAGCTGCGGCTACAAGCTGGTAGCCGAGGGCCGCGATCTCTATTGGTGGCACCCGCTGATTTCGGGCGATCCCGACACCGTGCATGAAGCTGGCGTCTCGGTGCGCGGGCGGGTGCAGGGAACCGAGAACGAGATAGCGGATGCCGACCTCGAGGACCACATCGTGCAATGGCCGGCGCTGTTGCCGAAGCGGGCCCGGCTGAAGAAGCGGCCGCAAACCTAGTTGGTGCAGGATCAACCGGCCGCGCGATTGCGATTGTCGCTTCGCGGGATGCACCCATGCGCCCACCCCGCTGCCGCAACCGCGGTTTTCCCCGTACGTTAGCCCCTACAGCGATTCCGCGCGGCTGCCTGCCGCGCTCCGATTACACATGGCCGCATGAACAAGTTCGAACGGCCGGGCCATCACCCGGCTGACATCAAGACATTGCCCGAGACCACCGCCGGCGATCCCTCGCCGTTGCCGGTGCAGGTCATCGAACTCAGCGATGCGCCGCCGATCGCGCCGCAGGTGCCGCTGACGCCGGGCGAAGTCCGCACCATCCTGATGAGCCTGCTGCTGACGATGTTTCTGGCCGCGCTCGACCAGACCATCGTCGCGACCGCGCTGCCGACCATCGGCCGCCAGTTCAATGACGTCTCCAGCCTGGCCTGGGTGATCTCGGCGTATCTGCTGGCAGCGACCGCGGTGGCGCCGGTATTCGGCACGCTCAGCGACATCTACGGCCGCCGCGCCATGATCATCGTCGCGCTCAGCCTGTTCGTCGCGGGTTCCGTGCTGTGCGCGGTGGCCCCGAGCATGCCGATCCTGATTTTGGCGCGCGGCCTGCAGGGGCTCGGCGGCGGCGGCATCATGCCGATCGTGCAGACCGTGATTTCCGACGTGGTGAGCCCGCGCGAGCGCGGCCAGTATCAGGCCTATTTCAGCGGCGTATGGGTGGTCGGCGGCATCGGCGGGCCAATCCTCGGCGGCGTGTTCGCCGAGCACCTGCACTGGTCGATGATCTTCTGGATCAACCTGCCGCTGGCACTCGGCGCGCTGGCGCTGCTGCTGCCGAAGATGGCCAAGATCCCGGTGTTTCACCGCCGGCGCAAGGTCGACTGGCTCGGCGGCGTGCTGCTGATGGCGTCCGCCGTCGTGATCATGCTGGTGCTGACCTGGGGCGGCAACCGCTATCTCTGGCTGTCGCCGGTGATCCTGGCGATGGTCGGTTCATCCGCGGCGCTGGCGCTGGCATTCGTCTGGCATGCCCGCCATGCCGACGAGCCTTTCCTGCCGCTGCCGCTGCTGGGCGGAACCGTGGTGCCCTATGCGATGGCGGCGGGCAGTTGCGCGATGGGCGCGATGCTGGGGCTGACCGTGCATCTGCCGCTGTATTACGAAGTGGTTTATCATCTCAGCGCCAGCGAGGCCGGGCTGGCGCTGATTCCGCTGGCGGCGGTGTCGACCGTCGGCGCGGCGATCGCGGGCCGCACCATGGCGCAGGCCAAACATTACAAGCGCGTGGCGATCGCCGGAACCGCGGTTGCGGTATCGGCGGGAGTCGGGCTCACGCTGGTGGCGCTGCCGTTGTGGGCTCTGCTGGCGTTGCTGTCGGTCTACGCGCTCGGACTCGGCACGGTGTTTCCCGTCAGCGTGGTGTCGGTGCAGAATTCGGTGATGCGATTCCAGGTCGGCACCGCTACCGGCGCGATGAACTTCTTTCGGGCCCTGATGGCGTCGTTCATGGTGGCGGCGTTCAGCGCCATCCTGCTGATGGCGCTCGGCGCCGACATTTCACTCGGCGGCGAGCATCGCGGTCCGGTGAATTCGATTGCCGCCGCCGACATGGTGGTGGCGTTCCGCTATGTGCTCGGCGCCGCCACGGCGCTGATCGCCATCTCGTTGCTGTGCATGATCCTGATGGAAGAAAAGCCGCTGGCCGGCCCGGCCGCGATCCCGGCCGATCTGGCGGAGTAGGGCGCGCTGGCGCCGGCACCCCGCCACGCCGGCCGTGGCGGCTATCTATCGGCCGGCAATTCATCTAACAGCGGCCGCAGCAATCAGACATCGAACCGACAGGAACTCGTCATGAGCAAAGCCACTATTGAGCAGACCAAGATGGGCACCGAAGGCATCGCTTTTTGCATCGCGCGGACCCTGATCGAACGCGATCCCTCGCTGAAGGCGCCGCTGCGCGCCAATCTGCGCAAGATGTGGGAGCTGCTGGAAGAGCGCGAAGATCATGCCGCCGCCGACATGGTGGACACCATGATCAAGGCGCTCAACGATCCCGCATTCTTCAAGCCGTGAGGCGGCGAGGCGATAACCGCCTCGCCCAAGCCGCGGCGCCGACCGCTCAGGTCCCCGGCCGAGAAACCTCGGTTTCCTTCGACGTGATGAACTCCAGCAGGACCGGAATGCCTTCTTTGGTCTTGGCGATGCCGCGCTGGATGGCGGGGATGATGTCCTCAGGTTTCGTCACCCGCTCGCCATAGCCGCCGAAGGCGCGCGCCATCGCGGCGTAGTCGCCGGAGATGTCGGTGGAGCGGTATTTCTCGGTCGAGATCGGCATCACCTTCAATTCGATCGCCATGCTGAAATTGTTGAGCAGGATCGACATGATCGGAATCCGCTCGCGCACCGCGGTCTCGAAATCCATGCCGGTAAAACCGATCGCGGCGTCGCCCCAGACGTTGATGCAGAGCTTGTCGGGCTTTGCCAGTTTGGCGCCCATGGCGAGGCCCAATCCGTAGCCGAGCTGGGTGGTCTTGCCCCAGCCGATATAGGACAGCGGTTCGATCGCTTTCCAGAATGGCGAGAGCTGGTCGCGCGGACTGCCGGCATCATGGGTGATGATGGTATTCCTGACGTCGACGGTGTGCTGCAGATCCCACAGCACGCGGTAGGGGTTGAGCGGCGCTTCGTTGTGGGTCAGCTTCGGCAGCCATTTCGCCAGCCACTCCTTGTGCGACGCCGCGATCTCGGCGGCGACCGCGGTCGCGTCGCGATCGGATTTGACGGTCTTGCCGATTTCTTCCAGCAGCGCGTCGAGCACAAGGCCGGCGTCGCCGACCAGCCCGATCTGGGCCTCGACGTCCTTGTTGAGATGGTTGGGGTCGAGTGTCGAATGGATGATGGTCTTGCCCTTGGGCATGGCGATGCCGAACGAGGTTTCCGTGAATGAGCAGCCGATGCCGAAGATCACGTCGGCCTCGCCGAGGAATTTCGGCACCGCGCGCGGCACGGCCAGGCCGCCCGAGCCGAGCGACAACGGATGGTCTTCCGGAAACGACGACTTGCCGCCGAGGCTGGTGGTGACGGGGATTGCGAGCCGTTCCGCGAGCCGTTTCAGCTGCGGCCATGCCTTGGCGTAATGCACGCCTTGGCCGGCGTAGATCACCGACCGTTTCGCCGCCATCAGCACGGCGGCGGCTTCCTTGATATGTACGGGATCGGCGCCGTAGCGGGTGCGCAGCACCGGTGTGTAGTTCAGCGGCTCCGGCACGTCCTCGTTCCACATATCGGCGGGAATTTCCACGATCACCGGGCCGCCGCGGCCGTTCTTCAGTTTGGTAAATGCGCGGCGAAAAATGTTTCAGACTTCGGCGGCGATGTTGATCCGCTCGGACGATTTTGAAAAAGCCCGCATCGCCTGGCTGGAATTGAAGTTCGGATCGATATGGGCCAGCCGCCGCGCATAGCCCATCGGCAGCACCAGCACCGGCACCGACTCGCCGTAGCATTGCGCCACGCCGCCCATGGCGTTTTCCGCGCCGGGGCCATGCTGCATGCAGAAGGCGCCGATGGTGTGCCCCGAGGTGACCCGGGAGATCGCGTCCGCCATGTGGATGCCGATGCGCTCCTGCCGCACCATCACGGGGCGGATGTCGGCGGCGGCGGCGTGCTCGATCAAGTGATTGACCGGATAGCCGCAGAGGATCTCGATGCCCTCCCGCTTCATGATTTCCGCGATGGC
>CALROE020000028.1:0-11552 GCA_943369715.1 Bradyrhizobium ivorense | reverse complement strand
GGGCGCGGGCCCGACGGGCGCTGGTGGGTGCTGGGCGACCGCACCCAGGCGCCATCGGGCGCGGGCTACGCGCTGGAAAACCGGCTGGTGCTCTCGCGCGCCTTTCCCTCGCTCTACAAATCCATGAACGTCGAGCGCGTGGCGCCGTTCTTCGAGGCGTTCCGCGACTCACTTCGCGCCAGCGCCGACCGCGACGAGCCGCGCATCGGATTGCTGACGCCGGGCACCTTCAGCGAAACCTACTTCGAGCATGCGACGCTGGCCCGCTATCTCGGGTTTCTGCTGGTCGAGGGCGACGATCTCGCCGTCAGCGGCGACCGCATCCATATCCGCACCGTCGCCGGGTTGAAGCGGCTCGACGTGCTGCTGCGCCGGGTGGATTCCAATTCGCTCGATCCGCTGGAGCTGGATGCATCCTCGCAGCTCGGCGTGCCCGGTCTGATCGATGTCATCCGGAAGAACGGCGTCGTGATGGCCAACATGCCGGGCTCGGGCGTGATGGAGGCGAGGGCGCTGCTGGGCTTCCTGCCCAGCCTGAGCGAGCGCTTCCTCGGCGAAGATTTGAAGATGCCGCATATCGCGACCTGGTGGTGCGGCCAGAAGGCCGCGCGCGAGGAAGTGCTGGCGCGGCTCGACGAGTTTGCCATCGAGGGCGCCTATGGCAGGGGCGTTCCCGGTTTCGGCAGGGGACCCATCCTCGCCGCCGAATTGTCTGCGAGCGAGCGGGAACGGCTCAAGACCGCGATCTCGGATCGCGGCATCGACTATGTCGGCCAGGAACTGGTTCGGCTGTCGACCACGCCGGTATGGGACAACGGCCACATCACGCCGCGTCCTTTCGTGCTGCGCGTGTTCGCGGCGGCGACGGCCGATGGCTGGACCATCATGCCCGGCGGCTTCTGCCGGATCGCCGATCAGCCCGATGCGCGCGCGGTCTCGATGGGCGACGGCGCCCGGGCGGCGGACGTCTGGGTGGTGTCCGACAAGGCGGTTTCTACCGCCACCCTGCTGCCGGGCGTCGACACGGTGCGGATTCGTCGCATCGCCGGCGTGGTGCCGAGCCGTGCCGCCGACAATCTGTTCTGGCTCGGCCGCTATCTCGAGCGCGCCGAGGCGACGCTGCGACTGTTGCGGGCGCTCGGCATGCAACGCGATGCCGGCAAGGGCTCCCCGACCGTGCTGTCGGCGATGGAGCGGGTGCAGCGGCTGCTGGTGATATGGGGGGCTGCGTCGCAGACCTCGCGATCGCAACCTTCGAAGGTCGTGGCCGAGGCGCTGCAGAGCGAGGAAAAGTTCGGCTCGGCTCTGTCGCTGGTGCGTTCGGCGCAGCGCACCGCGACATCGCTGCGCGAGCGGCTGTCGCCTGACGCCTGGCAGGTGATCACCGAAATGTCCGAGCGGCTGGCGCGGGAAGTCGAAGATGACGACGGCGTGTTGATCGCCGCCGAATTGACGCTGCAGGAACTCGCGAGCTTCGCCGGCCTCGCGCAGGAAAACATGAACCGCGCCGCCGGCTGGCGCTTTCTCGAGATGGGCCGCCGCGCCGAGCGCGCCATCAACACCGTGCGTTTCGCACGCCAGTTCGCCTACGACGAGGCCGTCAGCGAAGACCTCGATATCCTGCTGACCCTGGTCGACTGCCAGATCACCTATCGCTCGCGCTATCTGGTCGGTCCGTTGCTGCCGCCGGTGCGCGACCTCGTGGTGCTCGACCCCTATAACCCCCGTTCGGTCGCATTCCAGGTCTCGGCGCTGAACGATCATATCGCCAGCCTGCCGACCCTGAAGGAGGGCGGATTGATCGAGCGGCCGCAGCGGCTTGCGGTGGCGCTGCAGGCGATGCTGACGACGGCGGAGGCGGCTTCGCTCGATACCAAGACGCTGTTCGCGCTGGAGCAGGATCTGCTGACGCTGGCCGACGCCATCGGCTCGCATTATTTCCCGCACGGGCCCAACGCGAGCCGGCCTGAAAAGCTGACGGGCCTCGCGTGATCTACGACATCCGTCATGTCACCACCTACTCCTATGAAAGCCCGGTGAGCTACTCGCGGTGCTCGTTGCGGCTGGAGCCCAGGACCGGCGACGGACAACAACTGGTCTCGCATGCCGTCGAGATCAGGCCGAAGCCGGTGGACCGCACCGTCAGGCGCGATTTTTTCGGGACCCACACCGAGAGCATCACGATCGAAACCTCGCACCGCAGCCTGCGCATCGATTCGAGGTCGCGGGTATCGGTCTCCCGGAAGGCTCCCGGCCGCGCCGCGCCAAGTCCGGAATGGGAGGGCGTTCGCGAGGTGGCCTTCGAGGCCACCAGCCTCGGGCCGGAATCGCCGATCGGATACGTCTTTGCCAGCCCGCTGGTGCCGGTACAGCAGCCGGTGACGGCCTATGCGTCGCAAAGTTTTCCCAAAGGCGCCGGCATCCTGGCCGGCGCGGTCGATCTGATGCACCGGATCCGTACCGAATTCAAATACGATCCCAAGGCCACCGTGATCTCGACGCCGCTCAAGGAAGTGTTCGAAAAACGCCACGGCGTCTGCCAGGATTTCGCCCATGTGATGATCGCGGGGCTACGCGGCCTCGGTCTGCCGGCGGCCTATGTCTCGGGTTATCTGCGCACCATTCCGCCGCCGGGCAAGCCGCGGCTGCAGGGAGCGGATGCGACCCATGCCTGGGTGGCGCTGTGGTGCGGCGAGGGGTTGGGCTGGGTCGGTTTCGATCCGACCAATGACATCCTGGTCGAGAACGACCACATCGTGCTGGCGATGGGGCGGGATTTTTCCGATGTCTCGCCGGTCGACGGCATCATCGTGGGGTCACGCAAGCAGAAGCTCGCGGTGGCGGTCGACGTGCTGCTGGTCGAATGACGCAAGGATCGCACGCGTCCCTGAAAAGCCAAAACCTGAACGTTCATGACGTCATCATCCTGGGCGCAGGCGCCGCAGGGCTGATGTGCGCCGGCGTCGCCGGCCAGCGCGGGCGCTCGGTGCTGCTGCTGGAGCAGGCGCGGCAACCCGCCGAGAAGATCCGCATCTCCGGCGGCGGGCGCTGCAATTTCACCAATTTGCACACCGCGCCGGCGAATTTCCTGTCCGAGAATCCGCGGTTCTGCCATTCGGCGCTGAGCGGTTACACGCAACAGGATTTCATCGCGCTGGTCGAGCGATACGGCATTGCCTTTCACGAGAAGACACGCGGGCAATTGTTCTGCGACGGCTCGTCGCGGCAGATCATCGACATGCTGCTGGAGGAATGCCGCAAGGCCCGCGCGCAGTTGCGGCTGGGCGTGCGCATCTCCGCGATCTCGAAATCCGACAATGGTTTTGTCGTGGCGACCGACCAGGGCGAGTTTCGCGGCCGTGCGCTGGTGGTCGCGACCGGCGGTCCCTCGATTCCGAAAATGGGATCGAGCGGATTCGGCTACAAGGTCGCGGAACAATTCGGCCTGAAGATCGTGCCGCCGCGCGCGGCACTGGTGCCGCTGACCTTCGATGCGGCGCTGCTGGCGCAATTCAAGGAGATGTCCGGCGTCGCGGTCAACGCCGTCGTCAGTTGCGGCAAGGCGCGGTTCGACGAGGCGCTGCTGTTTACCCATCGCGGGCTGAGCGGTCCGGCGATCCTGCAGATCTCGTCGTATTGGCGCGAAGGCCAGGACATCGTCATCGACATGGCGCCGGGCACCGATGTGCTGGCCGAGTTGAAACAATTGCGCCGCGATCATCCCAGGCAGGAGATGGCCACAGCCCTTTCAGGGCTGGTTCCGAAGCGGCTGGCGCGGATCATTGCGGATGCCACCGCAGGGCCGGAGCGGCTCGCCGATTTCTCCGACAAGCTGCTGGCGAAAGTCGCCGCCGGCGTGTCGCAATGGCGAGTGCGGCCCAGCGGTACCGAGGGCTACCGCACCGCGGAAGTGACGCTCGGCGGCGTCGATACTTCGGAATTGTCCTCGAAGACGTTCGAGTCGAGATCGGTGCCCGGCCTTTATTTCATCGGCGAGGTCGTCGATGTCACCGGTCATCTCGGCGGCTTCAATTTTCAGTGGGCCTGGTCGTCTGGCGTGGCGGCGGGGCGGCACGTTTAGAAGCCCGGAGATAGACACGGGCTCTCAACCAATGCCGTCCTCATCCTGAGGAGCTTGCGAAGCAAGCGTCTCGAAGGATGGATGCAACGCCAGTATTCGCGGCCATCCTTCGAGACGCAACGCCAAGCGCGCGCGGCTCCTCAGGATGAGGTCCGTATTCATTCTCTCAGGATGAGGGCAGCGCGAGCGACCTTAGCCGCGATCTCTCTTCGACTTCGACTGTCCGGCCGTCTCGGCCTGCGTATTGCGGACGGCCTCGGAGAGCATCTCGCGCAGCTCAGCCTTGGTCTTCGGAGGTTCCTTCGTGAAGGATTTTTGCCATTGTGCCATCTTCACCATATGGGGATGCGCGAGGCGAAATTAAACCCCCGCAGTAAACTAAAAGGGCCCGGCGAGCGGATGCCGGACCCTTTTGAAATCGCTATAGAGATCGCCTTATTTCTTGTAGGCGGCGATCACGGCTTCACCTTCGGGGCCGGCTTTTTTCGACCAATCGGCCGTCAACTGCTCGCCGATTTTCTCGAGACCGGCTTTCAGCGCCGCAGGGGGCGGAAGCACCTTCATCTTGTTGGCCTGAAGCTGTTCGAGATACCACTTCGCCTTTTCTTCCGCGAGCTTCCAGCCGCGCTCTTCGGCGACTACAGCCGCCTTGAGAATCGCATCCTGGGTCGGCTTGTCGAGCGCGTCAAAGGCCGCCTTGTTCACGAAGGTGACGTTCTTCGGAATCCAGGCCTGCGTATCATAGAAGTGCGTCATGGTTTCCCAGGCCTTGCTGTCGTAGCCGGTCGAGCCCGAGGTCATGAAGGCGTTGACGACGCCGGTAGCCAGCGCCTGCGGCAATTCCGCCGCCTGGATGGTGATGGGCTGGGCGCCGACCAGTTCGGCGATACGCGAGGTGCCGACATTGTAGGCGCGCCACTTCAGGCCCTTCATGTCCTCAACGGTGTTGAGGTCTTTCTTGGCATAGATGCCCTGCGGACCCCACGGAACCGCGAACAGAAGCATCAGGCCTTGCGATGCGAGCTTCTTTTCGATGGCGGGTTTTGACGCCAGCCACAGCTTCTTGGCTGCCGGATAACTCGTCGCCACGAACGGGACGACATCGATGCCGAACAGCGGGTCTTCGTTCTCATGCAGCGAGATCAGGACCTCACCCGCCTGCGCCTGGCCGGTTGCGACCGCGCGCTTGATTTCGGGCGCCTTGAACAGCGACGCCGCGGCATGCACGGTGATTTGCAGCTTGCCGCCGGTGGCGTCGGCAACGTCCTTGGCAAATGCCGTCAGATTCACCGAATGCGGGTTGTCCACCGGATAGGCCGCCGGAAGATTCCATTTGGTCTGCGCCATTGCGGGAGCGGCAAGCGCCGCGACGCAGGCCGCGATTGCGCACGTTTTAACAAGCCTCAACATGAAAATACCTCTCTCTAGCCGGGGAACGCTATCCGCGGCAGCACCATCACAATATCAGGAAAGACCGTGATGATGGCAACCGCGAGAACGAGCAAAAAGAAGAACGGCAGGGCCGCCTTGGCGACCGTGTTGGAATCCTTGCCGCTCATGGTCTGCAGGACGAACAGATTGAAGCCGACCGGGGGCGAGACTTCGGCCATTTCCACCACCAGAACCAGGAAGATGCCGAACCAGACCAGATCAAAGCCGGCCTGCTTCACCATCGGAATGACGATGGCGGTGGTCAGCACGATCATGGAAATGCCGTCGAGTGCGGTGCCGAGCACGATGTACATGACGGTGAGCGCCGAGATCAGCGCATAGGGACTGAGCTGCAGATCGTTCACCCAGTTCGCGAGCGCCAGCGGGATGCCGGTATAGGCCATCGACGTGCCCATGTAGGAGGCACCGGCCAGGATCAGCAGGATCATGCAGTTGACCCGCGTCGCGCCCATCACGCTGGCCCAGAAGGCAGCCCAAGTCAGCGCGCCCTGCCACCATGCGATCGCAAGCGACCCCAGCACGCCCCAGGCGGCGCATTCCGTCGCCGTCGCCCAGCCCATCAGCAGCGACAGAAAGACGAAGGCGATCAGCAGCAGGCAGGGAATGAGATTGCGCGATTCCGCGACGCGCTTGCGAAAACTCATGGACGGCTCGGCCGGCGGCGTGCGCTTCGGATTGGCGAGCGACCAAATCACGATGTAGCCGGAATAAAGCACCATCACCAGCAGGCCCGGCAGGAATCCGGCGAGGAAGACCTGAATGATGGAGACGTTGGCCTGAACGGCGTAGACCACCATGGTGATCGACGGCGGGATCAGAATGCCGAGCGTGCCCGCACCGGCCAGGGAGCCGAGGCTCAGGCCTTCGTCATAGCCGCGCTTTTTCAGTTCGGGCAGGGCGATCTTGGCCACCGTGGCGCAGGTTGCGGCCGATGATCCCGAGACGGAGCCGAATACGCCACAGGCGAGTACATTGACGTGCATCAGCCGGCCCGGCAGCCAGTTCAGCCAGGGCGCAAATCCGCGAAACATTTCTTCCGATAGCCGTGTGCGGTAGAGAATCTCGCCCATCCAGATAAACAGTGGCAAGGCGGCGAGCGACCATGACGCGCTGTTGCCCCACACCGTGGTCGCCAGCACGCTGCCCGCCGGAATGCCGCCGGCGGCGAATTGCATGCCGGCCCATCCCGTCGCCATCAAGGCGACGCCGATCCAGACGCCGGCGCCAAGCAGCAGCGCAAGAAATCCCAGCAGAAGGGCTGCGATGGAGAGAAGCTCCATGTCAGACCCCGCTCTGCATGGCGCGCTCGACGATTTCCTCGGCGCTCGTCGGTTTCGGCAATTCATAGCGCGGCGCGAAGCCGCGCAGGACATGTATCAGCTCATCCACAAACGCGACGAACAGAATCGCGAGGCCGCCGCTGTAGCCGAGTTGAGGAATCCACAGCGGCACCGCGATGACGCCTTGCGAAATGTCGGAAAATTTCCACGACTGCCACGTCATGACCGCGGCATGCCAGGCGAAAAAGCCGATGAAGCCGGTGCCGACGAGGAGTGCGGCGATTTCTACATAATGGCGGACCTTGTCGCCGAGGCGGTCGATCAACAGGCCGACGCGGATCATCTCGCCGTGCTTGAAAGTATGCGCGAGCCCGAGAAAGGCCGTTGCCGCCATGCACCAGGAAATAAAATCGTCGCCCGCGGGAATGTTGATGCCGAGCGGCCGGCCGGCCGACAGCAGCATCATCAGCACAAAAATCGCAATGAGGAAGAGGCCGGCGAGATAGCCGGAGAAAAGGTAGAGTCGATCGAGAAACAGGCGGATCATATTACTTCCCCTCACACGCTACTGCCCGGAAGCAATAGACGTACCACTTTCGGCCCCTTTTCCGAAAAAGGGCCTGTCGATCCCAGCCGTGCCGAAAACGGGCTACTGTCGTAGCTTCTCACTTCTGCAGAAGCAGGCGTACCAGTTCAGCCTGATGCCTGACACCGGTCTTGTCAAAAATTCTCGACAGGTGGCTGCGTGCTGTGCCGACGGTGATTCCGAGCCGATCGGCGGTGGCTTGCCGGCCATCACCCTTGATGATCTCGAGCGCCAGCGCCGCTTCGGCCGGGGTCAAACCGAACCGCTCGCGCAAATCCTCGACGCGCGCTTCCTTCTCCGTCTCGGGGTCGGAGACCAGCACAATGGCGACCGCCCGCTGTGAAGAAGTCCACGGGATGGTGGCCATTGCCGTTTCCGGCTGTATCGGGGTTACGAGAACATCCAGCGGCAAACGTCCCGACCCGCGCGACAGCGCAATGTCGCCACCGCCACCGGCTGCGAGGCTGGTTTCGGCGGCGCACGACGCGATCAGCCCGCGCAACGCGCGCCTGCCGTCGGCATCGGATGCCGACAGGGCGCCGGTTTCAAGGTGCATGCCATCGCGGGCATCGAGCCGCGCGCGGGCCAGGCTGTTGACGAACAGCGGCCGCGCGCCCGCATCGACGAGCAGAAAGCCCTGATGCAGTTCGTCGAGACTGTTCAGCATACACTGGTTCCCGACCGTCAGGCGATAAAGACGGCGCTGCAGCGCGACCGCCCGAACCAGATGCTGCGCCAGCGCGGCGAACAGGCGCTTCTGGCCGCTGTCGGCTGGCCGGTTCAGCGGTCCGTGACTCGCGATGTGCCCGGACGTCCCACCATCCGCGAACAGGTTGGTGACGAGGGGGGCGGCGCTGAAACCGGCCGGCCGCCACAATTCGTGATAGAACGCCGTGCCGGTGAACTCTTCCTGCGCGATGACATCGGCGCCGCTGAAGACCTCGCCGGGCCGATAATTTCCCGTGCACGGCAAGGGCGGAATATCGATCCAGTCGCCGAAGCTGCGCACGACATCCGGATCGGTCCGCGGCGCGTGCATGTCCGCGATACCGTTTGCCGGATCGTAGAATCCGAACACCACCTGCGGCCCGCCCACGGCGTCGCCAATTCTGTTCAGGACGTCTGGCCAAAGCCGCGCATCGAGCGCGGCATCGTAGATGGACCCGACAAGGTCCAACACCTCGTCCTCACCGAGGTGTCCCCTGCCAGACATCAACCCATCCCAAATTGTGCATCCATTCTGGCCCAGGTGCGGTCCCGCCCGCAAGGCTCGATTATGGGCATTGGGCAGGAGGGGTGTCGCGGAAGCCTCACATTGCACTTCAGGTTGAAGTGCCGTCTTTCGCTTGATGCATCTGACGAACGTCAGATGCGGCCCGTCTGCGGCTGTGCCAAGGTCCCTTCGCCAACAGGCTTGGTTCGATGCCACGTTTGGCCTCCCCGGTTTCAGAAGGAAACTCCATGCGCAAGCCAATACTCCGCGGGCCTCCCGGCGAGAGCCATGACGCTGCTATTGGCCGGTCCCCCATGGGCCGCGTGGCCACGGTCCTGGCGCTGGGGCTGCTCCTTTGCGCGCAAGGCTGGGGCGGAGCCGAAGCTAAAACCCGCGCACAATGCGAAGCCGACTCAAAAGCCTGCAACAGAAAGTGCAGTCTGCCGAGCGAGGGGTGGCCAACGATGTGCGGCAAGACATGCAATATCATCTGGAAGCAATGTGAGTGCGATGGGGGGCGAAAGAGCTTTTGCGAGGGCGGCACGGATAATCCAAAGAGCCCGGACGTGCGGGAGCCGAAGAATGTGCCGCACGGGCCCGGCAGCGTTGGTACGCCACCCAAATCACACACGCCGGACAAGCCGTGGAGTCCCGGCAGCGTGGGCACTCCGCCCAAATCCAATCCGGTGCCGCCGGTCAAACCGCAAGGCCCCGGCAATGTGACGGCACCCAAATCGAGTTCGTCGTCCACGGGACCGGGCCTGCGCTCGGGCGGTTCGCAACGCTAGCGGTTGACGTCACCGGCGGTCGTCGGGCCTGAGGTGAGCGGCCAGCTCGGCATCGCTGCCGTCGAGGGCCGCCCCGACACCCCGGGCAAAACTTTCACCGCCCCCTTGAAACCAAATCGGCCCTCGCGCAGGGAGGAGAGCAGGCCCCGCAGTGAGGGAGCGCATTATCCCGGCAGCGCTTGCGCTGTCCGGTGCGCGCCCTCATGTCCCGACGCGAAGCGATGCGCGCAGCTTGCGCAGACAGGCGATGACCGAGAGCGCTGTGATGAGGCCCGTCTTCGGATTTTCCGACGGGATGTTCTCGATCGACATCGAGAAGCGGGCGGAATCGGAATCCACCTCGATCCGGTGCATGTTGCGGGTCACGGTCGGATCCGCCCAGATCTCGATGGTCGTTCGATCGGGACCGATCCCGGCCAGCGACAGCGCGGCGGCCACATTCACATTGGCCGGAAATCCCTTTGCCGCCTCGCGCGCCGTGCCGTCGAATATCTTGAGCGGTTCGATGATTCCTTCGATGCCGATGTTGTTCGCGACGATATAGGGCGCGCCGGCGAGCCCGCCGGGCGGCTTGCGGGTAATCATCCGCACCGAGTGGATTTTTCCGACCGCCGCCGCGGTCACCGCGTCGAGGCCGATCAGCGCGCCGGTCGGCACCACGATCTGACCGCCATGCTGCTTCGCCAGTTCAATCAGGTCCTCGTGGTCGAGCAGCGCACCCGCGCTGAGCACCACTGCGGTCTTTCCGGCACTCACGAACGGCGTCACGATGGATCTCACCAGCCGGCTCGGCGCGCATTCGATGACGATATCGGCGACATCGACCAGCGCCTCGATCGGCAGGAGGGCGGGCGGTCTGGCTAAACCGGCCAGCCGGCTGCGGTGCTTGTCGGGGTTCTGCACCGACACGGCGGCGAGCGCCAGTCCATCGATGCCGCGGTCGAGCTCTTCGACCACCCGCGTTCCGATGGCTCCCAATCCGACAACGGCAATGCGCAGGTCAGGCCGCAAGCCGCTTTTCACATCTGCCATCGGTACCCCTGTTCAAAAATCCGGCTCTTCCTCGACCACCCGGTTCTGGTGGCGAAGATGCTGCCATATCGCAAGTGCAACCGAGAGCACGGCCGCCGCCAGCAGACCGCCGGAAATCGGCCGCGTCAGGAACAGCCAGGGATTGGCGTCGGTCATGATCGCGCGCACCAGGTTGATCTCGATCTGGTCGCCGAGAATGAGCCCGAGGATCAGCGGCGCCAAGGGAAAGCCGAGCTTGACCAGCCCATAGCCGACGACGCCGAACAGCAGCAGCACGTAGACGCTCTGCATGGTGTTGTTGAGCGCGTAGGCGCCGACCACGCAGAGCACCAGCACGACCGGCGCCAGCACCGCCATCCGCACCGAGGTCACGCGCAGCATCAGCGGCATCAGCGCGACGCAGATCAGGAGCATGCAGGGATGCGCCAGGATATAGGCCGCATAGATGCCATAGGCGAGGTCGGGGTTTTGCGAGATGAACAGCGGTCCCGATTGAATGCCGTGGATCGTCATGGCGCCGAGCATGACGGCGGTGACGGCGTCGCCGGGAATGCCGAACGCCATGATGGTCATCAGCGAGCCCGAGACATTGGCGTTGTTGGAAGCTTCCGAGGCGATGATGCCTTCAGGGTGGCCCTTGCCGAAGCGCTCCGGCGTCTTCGAGAATTTCTTGGCCTGGTCATAGGCCATCACGCTCGACGCGCTGCCGCCGATCGCCGGCAGGATGCCGATGATCAGCCCGACGATCGTCGCCCAAGCCAGCAGGAACGGCTGCTTGAAGATTTCCAGGTTCACCTTGAGATGCGAGAAGCGCTCGAGCCTGACCCCGACGAGCGCTTCCATCGGCTGGCCGCGCGGCCCGTTCAGCTTCTCCAGATCGGTCATGATCTGGGCGAAGGCAAAAATGCCGATCAGCACGGGCAGGAACGGAAAGCCGCCGCCGATGAATTCCGAGCCGAAGGTGAAGCGCGGCACGCTGCCGATCGGATCGTGGCCGACCACCGTGATCAACAGCCCGATGGCGGTCGAGAGCAGACCCTTGAGCAGCGAGGCTTCGGTCAGCCCCGCCACCATCGCCATCGCCAGCACGAACAGCGAGAAATACTCCCACGGCCCGAAT
>CALROE020000027.1:0-11662 GCA_943369715.1 Bradyrhizobium ivorense | reverse complement strand
TTTCCAGCGATGCGATGTAGATTCCAAACAGCCAGATCCGCAGAAACATGTTGGCCAGCGGCGTCGGCGCGCCCTGCGCCGCCGCGCGATGATAATTCCTGAGCGGGATGATCACCAGAATGGAGATCACCAGCAACAGGCCGGGGATGCCAAGCGACAGCGCGGAATCCAGATAGCCATTGTGACTGTGCGATGCGATCGTTACCCAGTTGTCGATGGCGTCGCCGGTATCGATGTCCCGCACATAGTCGCTGCCCCAGAATGCGAAATAGCCATAGCCGAAGAACGGCTTCTGGCCGACCGCCGCGAAGGCGAACCTCCAGACTTCGTCGCGTCCGGTGAAACTGGTGTCGAACGGAAGCGACCTGGCAATGGCCGCCAGCGCCGGACTGACGACGGCTACGACGCTCATGAGATTGAGGACGATCAGGGGCCCGTAGCAAAGCAGGGCCCGAACCCGGAAAGTCCTTGCCGCCGAGACCAGCGCGGTCAGCGCGAAGATGATCAGGCAAAGCGCGGTCGAGCTCTTGCCCGCGGCGAAGAACAGAAAGACAACCGAAAGCACGGTGATGAGCGGCCCGACCAGCGCGGCGCCCGACCGCGTCAGATAGACCCCGACAAAGATCAGCATCACCATGACGGCGGACGCGGTGTTCTTGTGGTCGAACACGCCCCGCCAGTCACCGGCCAGATGATATTCCCAGACGTCGGTGGCCTGGTGAACCGCCAGATGCGGCGTCATCATCACCCCGAAATAGCAGACCGCCAGAAACGACAGCACGGCGACGCCGAGCCACCTGTTCAATTCGCGCGCGGTCGACGGCAGCAGCAGCAACGTTGCCGCGACCACGAACACGCAAAGCGTGAGCACGAATCTCTGCGTGGAGGCACTGGGGTCGCGCGACATCACCAGATTGATGCACATCCAGCAACCGAACAGGATGTAGGGCGTCGATACGAACGAACGAAGCGCTTCCGCGTGCCTCCGGGTCACCAGCGCCAGCGAGAGCACCGCGAGAAGCCCGAACAGGGCGTAGGTCGTGCCGCGTCCGGTGGCGCCATCGCCCGCCGTCGGGTTGCCGAGGTCGGCGAATGGGTGCAGCGAAATCCAGACCACCAGAAGCACTGCGATGAACAGCGCGCCGCGCAGGATCTGCACGACCGGAATACGGCCGACATGAAGCGCGATCGGCGTCTCGACCAGGCTGGACAACCTGTTCACGGCGAGACTCGCATTCGGTCGGTAGCGGCAATCACAGCAACACTCGTCCTGATCGATAGGCGCCTGGAGCAATGCGCGTGGGCTGAATTATAGAGCAGCCGGTCGTAGTGGCGTCGCAATATTCCGAAACCGGTTAACCGGTTGCTCTTAACCATTCCGGCCGCGCTGGACCGGATATTGCAATCATCAACGCATGACCTGATCTCGTGACGAAACATGTGGAGCGAATGGCAATACAGTCGAGTTTCCGCGGCAATTTCACCGCGAGCGGCGAGAACACCGCCGGATCTGGCCGTTTCGACACATCCGGGCTGTCCGAAGTGTCCGGTTTTGCGACGAAGTACCGCGCCGACATCGACGGCTTGCGGGCGCTCGCCGTCGTTCCGGTGCTGCTCTATCACGCCGGCATTCCCGGCTTTCCCGGCGGCTTCGTCGGCGTCGACATCTTCTTCGTCATTTCAGGGTATCTGATCTGCGGCATGATCAATGCGGACATCCGCGACCGGCTGTTCTCGCTCGGCGACTTCTACAAGCGCCGGGTTCTGCGCATCCTGCCCGCGCTGTTTGTCATGTTCCTGGTCACCAGCGTTTTCGCCTATATCTATTTCCTGCCCGTCGAACTCGAGGATTATGCCAGGAGCCTTGCCAGCGCCGTCGGCTCGGTCGCCAACATCTACTTCGCCGGCACCGCGGGATACTTCGATGCACCCGCCGAGACCAAGCCGCTGCTGCATACCTGGTCGCTGGGCGTGGAGGAGCAGTTCTACTTCATCGTTCCCCTGTTGATGCTGCTGGTCTGGCGCGCCGCACCGAAGCACGCCAGGCTGCTGTTCGCCATCGCCGCGGCGCTGTCCTTCGCGGCGGCGGTCGCGGTCAGCTTCCGCAACCCCACCTTCGTATTCTACCTGGCGCCGTTTCGCGCCTGGGAGCTGGCGCTCGGCGCGCTGCTGGCGATCGGGTTCTTTCCGGCGCCGCAAACCACGTTCGGCAAGAATGCCTGTGGCGCGGCAGGGCTGCTGCTGCTGCTCGGCGCCATTTTCCTCGGCTCGCCGTCGGTGCCGCTGCTGCTGATGATCTCGCTCGCCAGCATCGGCTCCACGCTGGTGATCGCTTCGAGCGAAGGCGGCGTTTCGGCGATCGGCAGGCTGCTGTCGCTGCGGCCGGTGGTCTTCATCGGCCTGATCTCCTATTCGCTCTATTTGTGGCATTGGCCGCTGATCGTCTTTCAGCGCACGGATCAACTGCTGCTGCCGGATTCGTCCGGCGTCGCGGCCAAACTGGCGCTGGTGGTGCTGTCGGTCGGCATCGCCTTCCTGTCGTGGAAATTCGTCGAAATGCCGTTCCGCAGGGCCAGGACGGCTTCAAAAAGCATGGTGTTCGGCATTGCCTCGATGGCGACGGCTTCGGCCGTGGCGCTGTGCGGCGTGGTGCTGTTCGTCAACGGCGCGCCGTTCCGCTTCCCCGAGCGCGTCGTGGCGATCGCATCCTATCTCGCCTACGATCCCTCCCAGGCGTTCCGCTCCGGCCAATGTTATCTCGCGACCAACCGCCATCAGCTCGATATCGAGACCTGCATGACACCGGATCCGAAGCGGCCCAACTATCTCCTGGTCGGAGACAGCCACGCCGCGCACCTGTGGTCCGGCCTGTCGGCCGCCATGCCGGCCGTGAACATCATGCAGGCTACCGCCAGCGCCTGTCGCCCGGCCGCAATGTCGGTCTCGCCGCTGGACACGCGCGCCTGTCCACGACTGATGCAGTATGTCTTCAGCGATTTCCTCGCGAACAACCGGGTCGACAGGATCCTGCTCGCGGCGTCGTGGAAGGACGAGGATATCCCTGGCCTGTCCAAAACGATCGAGACGCTGACGTCGAGGGGGTTCGACGTCGTCGTGCTGGGGCCGATCGTCGAGTATGACACGCCCCTGCCGCGGCTATTGGCCGACGAAATCCTGCGCAACAGCCCTTCGATCGCGAGCCGCACCCGTACCGCCGGAATCCGCGAGCGCGATCGCGAGCTCGGCCGGATCGCTGCAGCAAAGGGCGCGACCTATCTTTCCGTCTACGATGCGGTGTGCCGCGACGGCCAGTGCGATGAATTCGCCGAAGGCGACATTCCCCTGCAATTCGACGCCGGCCACCTCACGGCGCAGGGCTCCGTGGTGGTGGGACGACGACTCTCGACCGGCCTGGCCGGACAACTGGCGAGGGCCGACAATGTCGTGCGCTGACCACGCCCGCGGGCTGCGCGCGTTTCTGGGAGCGGCAATGGTCGCGGCGATTCTGGCGCTTGGTGGCGCAGGCTCGGCCCATAGTGAGCCGAAGGTCGCACCCATGCCCGCGAAATTTGCCGGCGCGTTCGTCAACTGGGGCCCCGACGGCCGCGAACGGACGTTGCAGGTCTGGGAAAAATGGCTGAACCAGAAGCCGTCATCGGTGCTGGGCGTCGACTTCTACGCCCAGTCGACCTGGGAGGATTATTCCAGACTGAGCTGGGTGCCGGGGATCTGGAAAAAGCTCAACCCGGCGCGCAACGTGGTGTGGTCGATGCCGCTGACGGTGAAGGGAACGCCGCTCGCCGATGTCGCTGAAGGCCTGCATGACGCCGCCTTCGAAGCCGCCGCCCGGGCGATTGCCGAGGCACATCCGAAAGCCATCATCCGGCTCGGCTGGGAGATGAATCTGGTCGACTCGCCCTGGTTCGCCAAGGGCCAGGAGGCGGACTACATCGCCGCCTTCCGCCGCGTCGTCAGAATTTTTCGCCGCTACTCGGACGGCTTCAAATACGACTGGTGCCCGGGATGGGGGCTGCAGGAACTGCCGGCCGATCTCGCCTATCCCGGCGACGACGTGGTCGATTACATCGGCCTCGACATCTACGACTACAAGCATGAGGGCTCGGCGCAGGAGCGCTGGGACACACACTATCTGAAAGCGCCGTTCGGCCTGCAATGGCACCGCGACTTCGCCGCCCGGCACGGCAAGCTGATGAGCTACCCGGAATGGGGCGTCGGCCAGTTCGGCGACAATCCCTTCTTCGTCCAGCAGATGCGCGACTGGTTCGTGCAGAACCAGGACAGGATCGCCTATGCCGCCTATTTCGACGTCGACGGATTATGGCCGACGCAGATCGACAACAACCAGTTTCCGCAGTCGCAGAAACTTTTCCGGAAGCTGTTCAAGCGCTGATCCGGACATGAAGGACTTCAAGGTGGATACCATCCGGCTGGTCATCAGGCGCGCGGCCTGGCTCTCGATTCTGATCGTTCTGGTGGTCACGCTGGTTCCGATCGGATGGCGGCCCGCCACCGGACTGTCACCGAACATCGAACGGTTCTGCGTGATGGCGGCGGTCGGCGCGCTGTTTGCCGCGGCCTATCCCCGGCGCTTCTGGCTGATCGTGCTGACGCTGTCGCTGACGGCTGCGATGGTCGAGCCGCTGCAGTTCATCGCGGCCGGCCGTCATCCCAGCCTCCGCGACGTGGAATTCAAATCGCTGGGCGTGGCGATTGGCGCCGTGCTGGGCTATGCGGTCGCCGCGGTCACCGGCTTGACGCCCGGGCCGACCGGCCCGGCGCCGGAAGCGACGTAATTGACCATTAAGCGGCGCGCACCGTGTCGAGAAACTTGCCAACCTCGAGCTTGAGGCGATTGCTTTCTCCGGACAAGGACTGCGCCGAGGAAAGAACCTGCGCCGAAGCGGCACCGGTCTCGCGCGCTCCGTTGTTAACATCGACGATATTGGTGGCGACCTCGGAAGTGCCCTGCGCCGCCTGTTCGACATTGTGGGCAATTTCCTGCGTTGCTCCGCCTTGCTGATCGACGGAGGTCGCGATCGTTGCCGCAATTTGCGAAATCCGGCCGATGGTGGTGCCGATCTGCTTGATCGCCAGCACCGATTCCTGGGTCGCGACCTGCATCCCGGCGATCTGGCTGCTGATTTCGTTGGTTGCTTTGGCGGTCTGCGCGGCGAGCGCCTTCACCTCCTGCGCGACAACCGCAAAGCCACGTCCGGAATCGCCCGCGCGAGCCGCCTCGATGGTGGCGTTCAAGGCCAGCAAATTGGTCTGTTCCGCGATCGTCGTGATCAGGTTGACCACATCGCCGATCCGCAACGCCGCCTTCGACAGCTCGTTGATGCGCGCGTCGGTGGCCTCGGCCTGATTGACAGCTTCGCCGGCAATCAGATTCGACTCCTGGACTTGCCGGCTGATCTCGGCGATCGACGCCGTCATCTCCTCGGTCGCGGCGGCAACCGATCTGACATTCGAGGAGGCTTCCTCGGACGCGGCTTCCACCCTGCCCGAGAGCTGCTGGGTGTGCTCGGCGGTTTTGGTCAAACTGGTCGCGGAGGCTTCCAGTTCCGTTGAAGCGGAGGAGACCGTTTGGACGATCTCGCCGACTGCTGCCTCGAATTCGTCAGCAAGTTTCTGCATCTCGGATCTGCGCTGGGCACGCGTATGTTTCTCCGTCTCCGCGCGCTCCGCGCGCAACCGGTTGGATTCGAGCATGTTGTCCTTGAAGACCTGCAGCGCCTCAGCCATGTCGGCAATTTCATCCGAGCCGCCGGTGGCGATGTCGGTGGTCAGATCGCCGGCGGCGACCGATTTCATGCTGTTCTGAAGGCCCACAAGCCGGCGCACCACCCCGCGGCCGACGTAAAGCCAGCCAATGACAAGCGCGGTAGCAAGACTGACGAGCGCAAGGCTGATCAGGATAATGCGGCCCTGGCGAATCTCCGCCTCGGATTCACGGACCGCCGATGTCGCCGAAGCCTCGCTGCGGGTTCGCAGGCTGGCGACTTCCTTTTCGAACTCCAGCGCGAGCGCACGGTTCTCGACCACCACATTGGTGCCGGTCTTCGCGGCGACCAGTTCCTTCTGCTTGAGTTCGAAGACGTTGCCGGGATCCTTGCCGGTCTTGACCAGTTCGGTGACGAGTTTCGAGGTCTCGGCATCCTTGAAGGCGGCGGCGGCCTTTCCGAGACGGCCCGCCGTCGCGGTGAAGCGGTCCCTGACCGGCGGCAGCAACTCGATGGACGGCAGGTCAGCCGCCTCAACGAGGATGCCCAGGATGAGATTGGATTCGGCGCGCAGATCCAGGATGGCCTGCAGCGACACCAGTTCGTTGTCAGCCAGCGCGGACAGCGTCTTCTTGATGACCTCGAGGTCCTTGTTGTCCGCCGCCGTCTGCAGGCCGAGGGTCAGGGTGAATCCGGCATCGTCGGCCATCGGCGACAGTTTTTCGGCGAGCTTCTGATGCGACTTGCGCAGACCCGCGACCAGCGCGTGCTGGGAATCGGCAATCGCCTGGCGCTCGGCGGCAGACTGCATCAGCCGGTCGAGGTTCACCAGAATGCGGTCCGCTGTCTTGTTGAGCCGTGCGGCATCGTCGGCGGCGAGCGCGCCGATGGCCTGCTTGAGATCCTGGCGCGCCGCGGTCAAACCCTTGACGGCGTGCTCGCGCTCGGCCTTGTCGGTCGCAGCCAGCAGGCGTGGTGCTGCAGCGGCGACTTCGCCGGCGGCTCTCACCACCTCGGAAGCGCGGGTAATTTCGGGCAGGCTCTTTTCGGCGACCGCGCCAATCGAGCGTCCGAGGCTGTCATAGGAGATCATCGCGCTGCCGCTCGCCAGCACCGTGAGGGCTGCGACGACGCCAAAGGCCATAAACAATCGACCGCGAAGACCAAGGTGATACCACGACGTCGCGGTCTGCATCGTCAATCTCCAGATCGTATCAGGTAGTATCAGGTCGTCATTGCGAAATCAGGTCGCGAGCACCGCGGCCTTGCCCCGGTGCTCGCGGCCGCGTTGCGTTACGATCCGGACTTCTCGAGGCGATCGACCGCCTTGAAGCTGCCGTCCGGCTGAATCACGGTGAGGAACACCTGATTCGATCCCCGGTTGCTGGTCGCGCTGTAGCTGAGCTTGAAGCCGCCGAGATCCAGGCTACCGGCTTTTTGCACGGCCTCGATCAGAGCCGCACGGGTCGGCTCGCCATCGACCTTTTCGAGGCCTGCGATGATCGCGCGGCCGACGAGGTAGCCCTCGAGCGACACGAAGCCCGGCTGGGCGTCGGGGGAGGACGCCTTGAGCGCGGCGTGATAGCGCCCGACCACCGGGATTGCCGCATCCTTCGGGAACGGGACGACCTGCGTGATGACCACGCCGGCGCCCGCGGGCCCGAGTTCCTTCGCCAGCGCATCGGATCCGACGAAGGAGATGTTCACGAAGGTGACGTCGAGCTTGATCTGCCTGGCGAGCTTGATGAACTCGGCAGCGGGCTTGTAGGGGCTGATCATGATGACCGCTTGCGGCTCGGCCTTCTTGATGGCCAGCAGCGCGGTTTTGACGGCGACCGTGTTGCGCTCGAAGGTGCCTTCGCCGGCGAGCTCCATCTTCCGCTTGTCGAGCGCCTTCTTGACGCCGGCCAGGCCAGCCTGACCGAAGGCATCGTCCTGGTACATGATCGCGATTTTGGTGGCGCCGAGATCCTTGGTCAGATGTTCGACCATGGCTTCGGTTTCCTGGAAGTAGCTGGCGCGAATATTCAGCACCAGCGGCTTGTACGGCTCGCGCAGAAATTCGGCACCGGTGAAGGCACCGATGAAGGGAGCACCCGCCGTGGTCGCGATCGGCTGGGTAGCGGCGGCGGTCGGTGTACCGACGGCGCCGGCGAGAGCGAACACCTTGTCTTCCTCGATCAGCTTCTTGACCGCTTCGATCGACTTGGTCGGCTCGTAGCCGTCATCGACGCTCTTCAGTTCGAGCTTGCGGCCCTTGACGCCGCCGGCCTTGTTGATTTCCGCGAAGGCTGCATCGAGCCCCATCTTCATGCCCTGGCCCAGGGCCGAGGCCGGACCCTCGAGTGCGGTCGCCTGACCGAACACGATCTTGTCAGCCGAAACGCCGTTCTCGGCGAATGCGGGAATGCCCGTCGCGAACAGGCCAGCTAAGACAAGAGGAAGAGCGTTGAACGAATTGGTTCGCATTTGAAACGTCCTTTGGGCGAGGGAACGGTCAACCGGACCGGCTAGGTGATCGGGCGCTTTTGACAGGCAATTTGTCATGCAAGCTGAGCGATGCTGCGCCGCCAGTGTGCGTGCGATACCTTCCGAATCGATTAATTCGCTTTCACCGTAGTGCTACGCGCTACGGCGGTAGCGCAGTACTGCGAGCTATACCAGGGCACCGCTCGTCACCGTCTTCAACCGCAGACGCTGCGCTGCAGCATGACGCGTGAAGCATTCCCTCCGGGCAACGCGCGGGAAAAAACGAAATCATGATTCGGAAGCGCCGGCGCGTGATTCACCGCGCGTTCACTCCGTTGCCGGATCGATCCGGCCAACCGGCGCGCGGGGAACCGGCCATTAAGCTGTCCCGCTTAAGGATGGCAAATCGCCTCATTTGAAGAAGGCGAATTGGGAAACAGGGGAAACTAAAATGAAAAAGATCATCGCGCTCGTTGCTTTCGCATGTGCCCTCGGCGCCTTCGCCAGCCTGCCGCATGCCGACGAAACCCGTCAGGCCGCTGCCGAACCGGCGGTGATGCTGGCGATGTTGCCGGTGCCGCAATCGCTCAAGGTCGAAGCTTACGACGCCATCTGATCATTGGCTTCAGGCGCGGACGGCATCGTGCATGCCGCCACGGGTCTGAACCTCTCGCGAAACCGGAAGACGGACGCGCTGTCCGTCTTCCGACGTTTCGCCGGTCGGTATCCCGTCCGGACAGATCGATCAGTTCGCGTTGGCCGCCGGCACCTTGATCTCGGTCGGCAGGATGACCGCCGCCGCGATCACCAGCAGACACAGTCCCGCGAAAGCGTGTAGCATGGTGACGAAACCGCCCTGCTCGTACAGCCACGCCACCAGCCCCACCGAGGCGCCCGCCGCGGTGAAGCCGATGAAGTAGCGCACCGAATAGGCGCGTGACCGCCACTCCTCGCTGGTGTATTTGCCGACCATGGCGTCGTTGACCGTGACCTGGCCGAACGCGCCCATCACGATGCCGATCGCGGCCAGGATCAGCGGCAGGTTCGACAGCGTCGCCGCCAGATACAGAAACGGCGCCAGCAACAGCGACAGCGGCAGCGAGATCGCCTTCAGCGAATAGCGGTCGATCAGCTTGCCGATGGTGTATTGCGTCATGGCGCCGAACACGTAGACGCAGGCCGCGATCACCCCGAGCAGTGCCGGGCTCGCGGTCATGTCGGCGAGGCGCTCGGCGAACAGTTTTGGCAGCGCCACCGTCACCGCGTTGAAGGTGGTGGAGATCGCGATCACCACGATGAACAGCGCCAGGATCACCCGCCACATGTCGGCTTTCGCCACCCGCGCCTGCGCCGCGGCCTGCTTGAAGCCGGAGCGGTCCTCATGGACCACCATCCGCGCGAAAGCCACGCCGATCCCGATGGTGACGATGCCCGGCACGATGAAGGCCCAGCGCCAGCCGAGATACTGGCCGATCACGCCGGTGACCAGCGCCGACGACGCCACGCCGAGATTGCCCCAGACGCCATTGATACCCATCTCGCGGCCGAGCTTGTCGGCATAGGACACGATCATGGCGGTGCCGACGGGGTGATAGATCGAGGCGAAGATGCCGATCGAAAGCAGCGCGGCGCCGAGCTGCAGCGGGCTCTGCACCAGCCCGACCGCGATCATCGACAGCCCGATCCCGGCAAAGAAGATCACCATCATGTGGCGGCGGCTCCAGCGGTCGCCGAGCCAGCCGGTCAGCAGCGATCCCGCGCCAAAAGCGACGAAGCCCGGGGTCGCGTAGGGCAGCAGCTCCGAATAGGGCATGCCGAGCGCCGGCCCCATCACGATGATGGCGGCGGCGAAGATCAGCATCGAATAATGGTCGATGAAGTGGGCGGCGTTGACGTAGCCGATCACCCTGGCGGGGCTGTTCATTGGCGAATCCTGACTTTTCCTGACATAGGTTATAGGGTGTTGTGCTGACGGGATGTCGCCAATGAATATCGCCGAAAAGCCAATTGCCGCCATCAAGGGCCGCCGGATCTCGACCGGCGACGGTCTGCATCTGATTGCGCACCACTACCGCAGGGGTACGCGGCTCGACACCCATATGCACCGCGAGGCGCAGCTGGTGTACGCCGCCCGCGGCACCATGCAGGTCACCACCCCGAAGGGGCGCTGGCTGGTGCCGCCGGACCGCGCGGTGTGGGTGCCCGCGCGCTCCGAACATGCCATCGACGTGCTCGCTGATATCGACATGCGTACGTTGTATTTCGACCTCGCCTGGCTCGCACGGGAAGAGCGCAGCGCCAGCCTCGATGCCGAATTCGTGGTGCGGGTCTCGCCCTTGCTGCACCAGGCGATCCTCGCACTGTTCGACGGCCGCAACGACCCCGACCGCACCGCGCTGTTGATAAAACTCGTGATGCTCGAACTGCACCAGGCCGAGGACTCCGCGACCTTCATTCCGCTGCCCCACGAACCGCGCTGCCGCCGCGCCGCCGACATCGTGCTCGCCGATCCCACCGGCGCCCACGAGATCGAGGCACTGGCGCGCGAAGTCGGCACCTCCGCGCGCACCCTGTCGCGACTGTTCGCCTCGGAAACCCAACTGAGCTTCAAGAGCTGGTGCCAACGCGCCCGCATTGCGGCTGCGATCGAAAAACTGTCGGTCGACGCCAACCTCTCGGTCAAGCAACTCGCCGCCGATCTCGGCTACGCCAGCGTGCCGGCGTTTTCACACGCGTTCCGGCAGGTGACGGGCAAAACGCCGACGGAGTTTGCCGAGAAGGCGTGAGGCTGTAGGGCGGATTAGCGTAGCGTAATCCGCCATCTTCATGCATCGGCGGCTCACGCTATGCTAACGCGCCCCACGTCGTTAGTACGTACGTGCTATCGATCCGGCAGTCGGTTTCATGCTTGTCTTCATTCAGATGAATTCGAAGCAGGTAATTCACAATGAATCTTACCGGCTCGCGCCCAACACTGATTGCAAATCTGTGTGCGTTAGTTGCGGCTTCCGTTGTAACCGCAGAGATGCACTATATCGAGTATGTGCGTTTTGGCATGTTTCGGCTGACCGACACCTTGGGTGTTTTTATTCCTGCGCTTGTAATGTTCGTCATCAGAAACCGGATATTCTCTTACTCATTCCTCTTCTTCTATGTCGCGCTTTCAATCCAGATGTTTTTTCAAGTTATTTATTTGGGTGTCGACAAGGTACCACCATCCGAGAAAACGCCCTTTCCTCATCTCCAGATGCTCTTTCTGATTTCGATATGCAGCTTGGCGATTTATGCGGCTGGCGCCTTGATTTAATTTGCTGTTTCGCGTCTTGCCCGCGTGAGGCCGAATTAACGAAACGTAGTCCGCCATCCCTTTCTTCACGCCAAAATGTCGGCATTGTGCCGGTACCATGAGACGACCAGCCCGTAGGGCGCAAAAACAGATTTATGAACGA
>CALROE020000026.1:0-11739 GCA_943369715.1 Bradyrhizobium ivorense | reverse complement strand
GAGCAGCGGGAATATTTCGAGATGTTTTGAGCGCGGCGCACGCTTTCGACCCGTCATTGCGAGCCAACGGGTCGGCGCAAAGCGCCGCCCGATGACAGGCTCCGCGAAGCAATCCATCTTTGTCGCAACAAGCAATAGAGCTGGATTGCTTCGGCGGACAAATGCTCCTCGCAATGACGAACTCCTCAAAAGCAAGTGAGCCGCCAGGGTTGTCCCTGACGGCTCGCTGACTTGAAGGTGGCCGCGTCGTGAGTGTGCTCCGCGGAGGCGCACCACGTGTAGGCGACTCAACCCCGGCGCGCTTGATGCGTCGCCATGGTCGACCAGCCTTTGGCGATCGACGATGCCATCATGCGCCTGCCTGCGGAGGATACAAGACAGCGACGCTGACGGATTGGAGGTAAAGAATCGGGAACTCAGATTCCCAGATACCGGTGCTGCAGTTCCGGCGCGGCGATCAGGTCGTCCGACGTGCCGCTCCAGACCGCGCGGCCGCGCTCGATGATGTAGTGGCGGTCGGCGATGCGGGTGAGATTTTCGACGTTCTTGTCGATCACCAGCACCGACTGTCCCTTTGACTTCAGCAGCGAGAGGCAGTTCCAGATTTCGTCCCGGATCAAGGGCGCCAGGCCCTCGGTGGCCTCGTCGAGGATCAGCAGGCGCGGATTGGTCATCAGCGCGCGGCCGATCGCCAGCATCTGCTGCTCGCCGCCGGACAGCGTGCCGCCCATGTTGGCGCCGCGCTCGGACAGCCGCGGAAACAGCGCGTGAATTTTTTCCATGGTCCAGGGATCGGGATTTCCGAGCCGGTTGCCGGAGGCGGCGACGAGGTTTTCGCGTACGGTCAGGTTGGGAAAGATCTGGCGCCCTTCGGGAACGAGGCCGATGCCGAGCTGCGCGATCCGGAATGAGGGCAACTGGCGCGCCTCGTGTCCGGCAAACCGGACGCTGCCCGCGCGCGCCGGCGTCAGCCCCATGATGGAGCGGATCGTCGTGGTCTTGCCCATGCCGTTGCGGCCGAGCAGCGCCACCATCTCGCCCGACCGTACCGACAGCGACATGCCGAACAGCACCTGGCTGAGGCCGTAGCAGGTCTCGATGCCTTCAACTTCGAGCAGCGGCGCGGCGTCAGTCATGTCTGGTCACCACATGCTGATCGCCGAGATAGGCGCGCTTGACCTCGTCATGCTGGCGGATCGCCGCCGGCACGTCGCAGGCGATGACGCGGCCATAGACCAGCACGGTGATGCGGTCGGCCAGCGCGAACACCGCGTTCATGTCGTGCTCGACCAGCACGATGGTGACTTCGCGCCGCAGTTCCTGCAGCAATTTTACCATCTGCGCGGATTCGGTGGCGCCGAGCCCGGCCATCGGCTCGTCGAGCAGCAGCAGTTGCGGCTTTGTCGCGAGCGCGACCGCCAGTTCGAGCTCGCGCTGCTCGCCATGGCTCAGCTCCGATACCACGGTGTCGGCGCGATGTTCGAGCCCGACCCTCGACAGCGCCGAGCGCGCCGCGTCGCGCAGGCCCTTTTCCTTGCGGGCATCGCCCCAGAAACGGAAGGAGTGCCCGTCATGCGCCTGGGCCGCCATCGCGACGTTGTCGGCAGCGGTGAAGTCGGGCAGCAGGGAGGTGATCTGGAACGAGCGCGCCAGGCCAAGCTGGCTGCGGCGATACGCCGGCAGCCGGGTGATATCCTGGCCGGCAAAGCAGATGGTGCCGGAATGCGACATCAACTGCCCGGTGAGCTGGCTGATCAGCGTGGTCTTGCCGGCGCCGTTCGGTCCGATGATGGCGTGCAGCTCGCCGCTGACGACGTCGAGCGAAACATGGTCGGTCGCGGTCACGCCGCCGAACCGGCAGACCAGATCCTCGACGCGGAGCAGGGGTTCAGCCACGGCGCGCCCTCCCCAGCATTCCGTCGATGCCGCCGCGCGCGAACAGCACGATCAAGAGCAGCAGCGGGCCCATGATCAGCGCCCAGTATTCGGTGAACTGCGACAACGCCTCTTCCAGCAGCAGAAATGCGATGGTGCCCAGCACCGGACCGAACAGCGAGCCCATGCCGCCGAGGATCACCATCACCATGAGATCGCCGGAACGGGTCCAGTACATCGCGGCCGGGCTGACGAAATCGGTGTTGTTGGCGAGCAGCGCGCCGGCGAGGCCGCAGATGGTGCCGGCGATTACGAAGCACACCAGCTTGTAGCGGTTGACCGGAAAGCCGATCGCCTGCATGCGCCGCTCGTTGGAGCGCAGCCCCTGCACCACCATGCCGAAGCGCGAATTGACGATGCGCCAGATCAAATAGATGCCCCCGAACAGGCAGAACAGGCAGAGATAATAGAACTGCACGCGGTTCGACAGGTCGATCAGCCCGCCGAAATCGCTGCGCTTGTAGATGGTGAGGCCGTCGTCGCCGCCGTAGCGCGACAGCCCCGAGGCGACGTAATAGGCCATCTGCGCGAAGGCCAGCGTGATCATGATGAAATAGACGCCACGGGTGCGCAGCGAAAGCGCGCCGATCACCAGCGCGAACAGCGCCGAGGCGGCCAGCGCCACCGGCCACTGGATGAAGCCGGAGCCGATGCCTTCATGGGCGAGAATGCCGACCGCATAGCCGCCGATCCCGAGATAGGCGGCGTGCCCGAAACTCATCATGCCGCCATAGCCCATGATGAGATTGAGGCTGGCCGCCGCCAGCGCGTAGATGATGATGCGGGTGAACAGCGTCAGCCCGAACACGTTGCCGCTGAGCGTGGTGTAGACCGGCAGCAGCAGCAGGCCGGCGACCAGCAGCGCCACGATGACGGTGCGGGCGTTGAGCGAAACCTTCATCGGCGGCCGGCCGGGAACAGCCCCTCCGGCCGCACCACCAGCACGATGGCCATCAAGAGATAGATGAGCATCGAGGAGAGCGCGGGAGCGGCGGTGGAAGCGGCGGCCGAACTCAGCACCTGTCGCAGCAAATCAGGCAGGAAGGCGCGGCCCAGCGTATCGATCATGCCGACGAAGATCGCGGCGAGGAAGGCGCCGCGAATCGAGCCGATGCCGCCGATGACGATGATGACGAAGGCGAGGATCAGGATGTTCTCGCCCATCCCGATCTGCACGGTGAGGATCGGCGCCTGCATCAGCCCGGCGAGACCGGCAAGTGCTGCGCCGAGCCCGAATACCAGGGTATAGAGCAGCTTGATGTTGATGCCGAGCGCGCCGATCATTTCGCGGTTCGAGGCGCCGGCGCGGATCAACATCCCGATCCGGGTTCGCATCACCACGAGATAGAGCAGCAGCGCCACCAGCAGCGCCACCGCAATGATGGCGAGGCGATAGGCGGGATAATAGACGCCGGGCATGATCTGGAACGGCACCGTCAGCCAGGGCGGCAGCGGTAGCGCCAGACCCGCCGGACCCCAGATCAGCCGCACCGCGTCGTTGAAGAACAGGATCAGCCCGAAGGTCGCCAGCACGTGATCGAGATGATCGCGGCCGTAGAGATGCCGAAGTGCGACGAATTCCAGCACAATGCCGAGCAACAGCGTGGCGCCGAGCGCCAGCACGCAGCCGAGGACGAAACTGCCGGTCCACACCACGAAGGTCGCCGCGAAATAGGCGCCCATCATGTAGAGCGAGCCGTGCGCCAGATTGACGAAGTCCATGATGCCGAACACCAGCGTCAATCCCGCCGCCAGCAGAAACAGCAGCAGACCGAACTGCAGCCCGTTCAGGAATTGTTCGACGACAAGCAGCATGGACGCTCTAGGTGAGTTTGGAAGTCATCTGATTGCAAAGCAAGACATGTGCCGACAGGAAAACAGCGGCGGCACCTGAGCGCCGCCGCCGTATTGCAAAGCCCACTAGATCACTTCATCGGGCATTTGTCGTGGTACTTGTCCTGGCTGTCCTTGACGATGGTGGCGACGGTCTTCAGCGCGAGCGAGCCGTCGGCATCCTTCACCACGTCCTGCAGGTAGAAGTTCTGGATCGGCATGTGGTTGTTGCCGAACTTGAAGGCGCCGCGCACCGATTTGAAATTGGCCTTTTCCATCGCCGCCTTCATCTCGTCCTTCTTCGAGGTGTCGCCCTTGACCGCTTCCACGGCGCTGGCGATCAGCTGCGCGGCGTCATAGGACTGCGCGCCGTAAAAGGTCGGGCGCAGGCCGGTGTACTTCTTGCGATAGTCGGCGACGAACTTCTTGTTCTGCTCGTTGGGCAGGTCGTTGACCCACTGCTGGGCGCCGGGAACGCCGAGCGCGTTTTCCTTCTGCAGCGGCAACGACAATTCGTCGATGGTGAACGCCGTGTAGAGCGGCATCTGCGCCTTCAGGCCGGCCTGGGCATACTGGTTGAGGAACTGGACGCCGGCGGCACCCGGATAGAACACGAAGATCGATGCCGCACCCGAGGCGCGCGCTTTCGACAGCTCGGCGGAGAAGTCGAGCTGGCTCGGCCACACCGTATATTCCTCGCCCTTGACCTCGCCCTTGAACGTGTTCTTGACGCCGGCCAGCATGTCCTTGCCGGCGGCATAGTTCGGGCCGATCAGGAACACCGACTTGACGCCCTTCTGATTCATGTATTCGCCTACCGCCTGCGGGGTCTGGTCGTTCTGCCACGAGGTCGAGAACACATAGGGCGAGCACAATTCGCCGGCGACCTGCGACGGACCGGCATTGGCAATGACCATCATGGTCTTGGAATCCACCACCGGCTTCAGCGAGGCCAGCAGCACGTTCGACCAGATATAGCCGGCGATGAAGTCGACCTTGTCGGACTGGATCAGCTTTTCGGTCTTCTGCTTGCCGACATCCGGCTTCTGCCCGTCATCCTCGTAGATCACCTCGACCGGCTTGCCGCCCATCTTGCGGCCGATGTGATCGAGCGCGAGCTCGAACGAGTTGCGCATGTCGTTGCCGATCACGGCGGTCGGCCCGCTGAAGGTCGAGACAAACCCGATCTTGATGGTGTCGCCCGCGACCGCGGGATTTGCCAATGCCAGGGCAGCAGCGCCCGCCAGCCAGAATGCCGTTCTCATATTCGTTCCCTCCTCACTAAGGACGTTGCCGTCCGTCAAATGCCCAATCCCCGTTCGAACAGCCTTCAACGCTCCGTTCCCGGGTCTCACTCTTTTAGGTGACGTGTTTTGTGCGCGAAATTGCCTGTCCGCAGCAAGCCTGAACCGCCGGCCCCCTCTTAGAACCTTCGGCCCGAAGCGAGCGCCTGTGCACCATAATTCGCATCTGCTGACAATGGCAAGAATTATAGTTCAGGATTTGCGATGGGGCGACTGCGGCGTTGTGTCTGGCCTTCCGGGCCTGGCCGGCGCTCGCTTCAGGCATCCTCAACCCATGGCTGAAACCTCATCGCCGATCCGCAAACCTCAGCGCGTCGATGACAAGGCGCCAGGCGGAGATCGCGGATGGTGGCGATCCTTGCCGACCACTGCAATCACACATCGGCGGCTGACGATACATTCCCGCTATCGACCGATCCGGAAACCGGCCTTGGACCACCCCCTGTAAACACGTACATTCAAGCGAGACTGGAAACCGAAAGCTCAGCCCATGACGTCAGCGCAGGCGCGGCCTTCAGACCTCCATCGCGTGGTGATCGTCGGCGCCGGCTTTGGCGGGCTGCAGGCGACCCATCGCCTCAAGGGCGCGCCGGTCAGCATCACCCTGGTCGACCGCCGCAACCACCATCTGTTCCAGCCGCTGCTCTACCAGGTCGCCACCGCCTCGCTGGCGACCTCGGAGATCGCCTGGCCGATCCGCTATCTCCTGCGCGCCCGGCCCGAAGTCACCACCCTGTTCGCCAACGTCAGCGGCGTCGACGCGGCCAACAAGCGCGTGCTGCTCGATGACGGCGACAGCCTGCCCTACGACACGCTGGTTCTCGCCACCGGAGCACGCCATGCCTATTTCGGCCATGACGAATGGGAGCCGTTCGCGCCCGGCCTGAAGACGCTGGAGGATGCCACCACGCTGCGGCGGCGCATTCTCGTCGCCTTCGAGCGCGCCGAGCGCGAGAGAGACCCGGAGCGCCGTGCCGCGCTCTTGACCTTCGTCATCATCGGCGCCGGCCCGACCGGCGTCGAACTTGCCGGCACCATCGCCGAACTGGCGCGCGACACGCTGCGGCCCGACTTCCGCAACATCGACACCCACGCGACGCGCGTCGTGCTGATCGAGGCCGGCCCGCGCGTGCTGGCGGGGTTTCCCGACGACCTCTCGACCTATGCGCAGCGCTCGCTGGAAAGCCTCGGCGTCGAAGTGATGCTGGGACAGGCCGTCACCGAATGCTCTGTCGACGGCGTGGTCTATGGCGGCAACACACTGGCCGCCAAAACCCTGATCTGGGCCGCCGGCGTGCGCGCCTCGTCCGCGGCCCAGTGGCTCGGCGCCCCTGCCGACCGCGCCTTCCGCCTGCAGGTCGAGCCCGACCTCACGGTTCCCGGCCATCCCAATATCTTCGCGATCGGCGATACCGTCACGATCAACGGTCCCGACGGCAAGCCAGTCCCCGGCATCGCGCCGGCGGCCAAGCAGCAGGGCGTTTATGTCGCCGACACCATCAAGGCGCGGCTGCGCGGCGAAACGCCGGGGCCGTTCCGCTACCGGCATGCCGGCAGTCTCGCGCAGATCGGCAAGCGCAAGGCGGTGATCGATTTCGGCCGCTTCAAACTGCGCGGCACCATCGCGTGGTGGATCTGGGGCATCGCCCACATCTACTTCCTGATCGGCCTGCGCAACCGGCTCAGCGTCGCGATCTCCTGGCTGTGGATCCACGCCCGCGATCAGCGCGCCGCCCGGCTGATCACGCAAGGCTCGAGCAAGGTGGGGAAGTGACGGACCTCAGCCCGGGCAAGCGATCCACTCGCCCGAGGCGTCGTCTTCCAGCGTCGCCACCGCGGCCGCGCGCCGCGTCAGCACCGCGCGCTGGTTGATGTAGCCCTTGTCGGTGATCTCGCCGCCGTCGACCGAAGCGGGCTCCGCCAGCAGCAGCGCCCGCGTGGCGTGCGTCGAGGAGCCGCCGCCGCTTTGCGCCTTCAGTTTTGAAAGCCCCGCCGCGATGCCCGCGCGCACCTTTTGATGGCCGATCACCTCGCCCGCATCGGCGCTGTCGGGCAAGCCGGCCTGCGCGCGGCACGCCGCGATGTTGGGAAATACCAGAAAGCGGACGTGATCGCCGCCATGGCCGGTGACGACAATGTCCTGCGCCAGCGGCGAAAGCGCCGCGATCCCGGCAACGCGCAAGGTGCCGACGCTGACCCAGGTGCCGGAATTGAGCTTGAAGTCTTCCGCGACACGGCCGTCAAAAAACAGCCCGAGTTCCGGCCGATCCGGATCGGCAAAGGTGACGGCGTCGCCAATCAGATAAAAGCCTTCGGCATCGAACGCCTGCGCGGTGAGTTCCGGCGCTTTCCAGTAGCCCGGCGTGACATTGGGGCCGCGCACCCGCACTTCCAGCTTGTCGCCCGACGGCACCAGTTTGAGTTCGGTGCCGGGGATCGGCACGCCGATATTGCCGGAGCGCCTCGCCTGGAAATGACAGTCGGTCGCCAGCGGAGAGGTTTCGGTGGAGCCCCAGGCCGACACCATCGGCAAGGCACGGCCGACCGTCCTGATCGAGAGCTCCTCCATCGCGTCCCACATATTCTGCGGCAGCGCGGCACCGGCGTAGAACGCAAACTTCACCTCGCCGAAGAAACGGCGGCACAGCTCGTCGTCCTCCCGCAAGGCCGCGATCAGCATGTCGAAGCCGCGCGGCACGTTGAAATAGACCGTCGGCATCACGCTGCGCAGATTGGCCAGGGACGTCGCGAACAGACCCGGCGCCGGCTTGCCGCCGTCGATATAGAGCGTACCGCCGTTGCGCAGCGCGAGATTGAAATTGTGATTGGCGCCAAAGGTGTGGCTCCACGGCAGCCAGTCCAGGATCACCAGGTCATCATCAGTGCTTTCCAGAAACGACCAGGTCTGCGCCTTGGCCTGCTGGCTCGTGGTCAGCATGCACTGGGTGTTGATCACGGCCTTCGGGGTGCCGGTCGAGCCCGAGGTGAAGAGGAATTTTGCGATGGTATCCGGCCCGACCGCCGCGAACGCCTTTGCCACGGCATCGGTTTCGGGAGTTGCGGCGATCTGACGAAATGTAATCGCGTCGCTGCCATCGACATCGCCAGTCACGATCACCGCGGTGTGCAGCGGCTTGATCGCCGCCAGCGCCGCCGCGAACGGCTTTGTGCTGGACACGTAGATCGCACCGGGATCGAGCAGCCCGACCATGCTCTTCAGCTTGTCGAAATCCCGCGACATCAGCGAATAGGCCGGCGAGATCGCCGCCGCCGGCACGCCGGCATGCATCGCTGCCAGCGCGAACAGCGCGTGATCGACGCTGTTGTCGGAGAGAATGACCAGCGGACGCTGCGCGCTCAAACCCCGCGCCAGGATCCAGCTGGCCGCGGACCGCACCTGCCGCAGCGCGTCGCTGTAGGTCACCGTCGTCCACGGCGCGTCGACCTTCGCGCGTTCGCCGAGAAAGACCTTCGCCGGCGTCTGCCGCGCCCAGTGCTCCAGCCAGTCGCCGACGCAGCGCGCGGCCGGCTGCAGCGGCACGGTCGATTTGACGATGATGCTGCCGTCGGCCCGGCGATCGACTGTGATCGCGGGTGTCGCAAACAGCGTTTTGGAGTCTTCGCGGCTGGCGGCGGCTGCTGTCATCGGTTTCCTCGGATGCCCGTTCTGCGTTTGGGGCCGCGCCTGCTCTACGCGAACACTGCGGGCTTCGGCAAATGTCGTGGTGGACGCTTCATTTGGCCGAGGCCTGCGCACCGACGCGCTGCTCGACCTGCCGCTTGATATTGTTCAGCCCGATCTGCGCCTCTTCGTCCACGCGCTGGATCTGCTCGGCGCTGGCGGCCGAGGGACGGCTTGGGTTGTTGAGATGTCTTGTATATCTGGTGGCGTCGCCGACGCGCTCAAACGTGTAGCGAACGATGATGGGCCCGATGAAGTCGGTCTCGGCCCGCACGGTCCAGGCGTTCGGGCGATCGCTCTCGGTCACCTTCCAGTCCAGCACCACCTCGCCGCGGCGGATGCGCCATTGCTCACGAAAACCTTCGCCTGCGTCCAGCGCGCGGTCGGCGCTGTCGATGTGGTGCGATGCGGCCAGCCATTCCGGCCAGGAATTCGGATTGCAGACGTAGTCGTAAACCGCCTCCGGCGGCGCATCGATCAGGATATCGTGGCGGCGTTCGAACGAATTCGACATCGGGTACTCCGGGTCAGGCGATTGGCGCGGTCGCGCGCGTGAGGCTCTGACGTCAAGCTAGACGATCGCTGCCGCACCTCGCAAATGGCACTGCTCATAATTTAAGCAAAGGCATATCTTTCGGTCGCGCCAACACCGCGGACCCTCGCGCTAATCCAACCCCAAGCATCTGGCAAGACACAGCAATTTGCAAAAGCCCGTGCCTCGCCCCCGCTGTACACAATGGCACACCGCTTGCTTCGATCGAACAGCCGATCAAGGCCGGAGCGCAGTCAGCCATGGCGATATCCGCAACCACCAGCCTGCTCGCCGCGGAGCCGCAGCCGATCGCGCTCGACTGGGCCGCGACGGCACTTGTCATCATCGATATGCAGCGCGACTTCCTCGAACCCGGGGGCTTCGGCGAGACCCTGGGCAACGACGTCTCGCAACTGGCGCGCGCGGTCGCTCCTTGCGCCAGCGTGCTGGCCGCCGCGCGGGTGGCGGGAATTCTGGTGGTGCATACCCGCGAGGGACATTTGCCTGATCTGTCCGACGCGCCGCCGGCCAAGATCGCGCGCGGCGCGCCGAGCAAGCGGATCGGCGATCCCGGGCCGATGGGTCGGATATTGATCCGCGGCGAAGCTGGCCACGACATCATTCCCGAGCTCTATCCGCTCGACGACGAGATCGTGATCGACAAGCCCGGCAAGGGCGCGTTCTACGCCACCGAACTCGGCGATATCCTGCAAAAATACGGCATCGGGAATTTACTGGTGTGCGGCGTCACCACCGAGGTCTGCGTCAACACCACGGTGCGCGAGGCCAACGACCGCGGCTACCGCTGCGTCGTGCTGGCGGATTGCTGCGCCTCCTATTTCCCCGAATTTCACGAGATGGGCCTGAACATGATCAAGGCCCAGGGCGGCATCTTCGGCTGGGTCTCGGACTCCGCCGCGGTTCTCAAGGCAATGGCAACGGAGACTTCCAACCAACGGACAGTGGGGGCATCGCAATGAGCACGACCATGACGGCGAGCAAGGGCGAATTCAAACCTGCATTGTGGACGCCGGGCGACTGGAACGCGTTGTTCGGTTTCGGCACTAACATCCTCGTCAACATGCTGGTGCTGACCGGGCTGTTGCGCTTCGTGCTGAAGATGCCGGATTCACTGGTGTTCGGCCGCATCTTGCCGGCACTCGGCCTGATGATGTGCCTCTCGACCTTCTATTACGCCTGGCTGGCCTACCGGCTCGCGCAAAAGACCGGCCGCAATGATGTCTGCGCGCTGCCGTCGGGCGTCAGCGTGCCGCACATGTTCATCGTCACCTTCGTGATCATGCTGCCGATCACGCTGAAGACCGGCGATCCGATCAAGGGCTGGTCGGCCGGCCTGGTCTGGGTGTTCTTCCAGAGTTTCATCCTGATGATCGGCGGCTTCATCGCGCCATACATCCGAAGGATCACACCGCGCGCGGCGCTGCTCGGCACACTCGCCGGTGTTTCCGTGACCTTCATCTCGATGCGCCCGGCGCTGGAGATGTACATGACGCCGCAGATCGGCCTCGTCTGCTTCGCCATCATCATGGCGAGCTGGTTCGGCGGCGTCAGATATCCGAAGGCTATTCCCGCCGGGCTGGTCGCGATCGCCGCGGGTATGCTGATCGCGTGGGGTTCCAATCTGTTCGGGCTCGGCCTCGGCGGCCTCAGCGTCAAGGGCCTCGGCGATGCCTTTGCCAGTTTCGGCTTCTCGGTGCCGATCCCCGCGATCGGTGAGGTATTTTCCGGCTTCGAATTCCTCGGCATCATATTGGTCACCGCGATCCCGTTCGGGATCTACGATCTGGTCGAGGCGATGGACAACGTCGAAAGCGCCGAGGCCGCCGGCGACGAATATCCGACCACGAAAGTGCTGACCGCCGACGGCGTCGTCAGCCTGATCGGCTGCCTGATGGGCAATCCCTTCATCAACGCGGTCTATATCGGCCACCCCGGCTGGAAGGCGATGGGCGGCCGGATCGGCTATTCGGCGGCGACCGGCGTCATGGTGGTCCTGCTCTCCTGGTTCGGCATCATCTCGGTGTTGCTGGCGCTGGTGCCTGTCGTCGCGATCTCGCCGATCCTGCTCTATATCGGCATGCTGATCGGCGCGCAGGCGTTCCAGACCACGCCGATCAAACATGCCCCCGCGGTCGTGCTGGCGCTGACGCCGCATCTGGCGGCATGGGCCAAGCTGCAGATCGACACCATGCTGGGCTCGACCCTCAATGCCGCGCAGGCGGTGGGCGGGCTCGCGGCCGACAAGGTCGCCGCGGTCAAGACAGCCGCGATCGCCGCATTGCCGCAGCAGGGCGTGCTCTATCACGGTCTGGAAGTGATGGGCGGCGGCTCGATCCTCACAGGTCTCGTGCTCGGCGCCATCGGCGTATTCGTGATCGAACGCGACTTCGTCAAGGCCTCGGCCTTCGCGCTGTCGGGGGCGGTGCTGACCT
>CALROE020000025.1:0-11798 GCA_943369715.1 Bradyrhizobium ivorense | reverse complement strand
ACTGGCGGAAATCTGGGAACGCCGCAATCCGGAGATTCCAGTCAAGTCGCCGGAGCAACTGGTGACGCTGGCTTCGATCATCGAGAAGGAAACCGGCAAGGCGGACGAACGCAGCCGCGTCGCTGCGGTGTTCGTCAACCGGTTGCGGCAGAAAATGAAGCTGCAGTCCGATCCGACCATCATCTACGGACTGGTCGGCGGCAAGGGAACGCTGGGCCGGCCGATCAAGCGCTCTGAAATCCAGCAGCCGTCACCCTACAACACCTACGTGGTCGACGGCCTGCCGCCCGGACCGATCGCCAATCCCGGGCGCGCCTCGCTGGAGGCCGCGGCCAATCCGGCGCGCACGCGCGATCTGTTCTTCGTCGCAGACGGCACCGGCGGCCACACCTTTACCGAAACCTACGACCAGCATCAGAAGAACGTCGTCAAGCTGCGCGCGCTGGAAAAGCAGATCCAGAACGACACGGTCGAACCGGCCGCCGAGGAGGCCCAGCCGGCGGCGGCCGGCGCACCGGCCGATACCAATCCGACCGCGACGACGACCAGGCCGGCCGCGCCGAAGAAGCCCGTGCGCGCCGCTCCGCCGGCCGCCCCGGCGACCACGCCGGCCGCTCCGGCCCGGCAGGGTGCGGCGCAATCGACGACGTCCCCGGTGGTTCAGCGCTAGCGCCATTTCCGCGCCGGAACCGAATTCCACTTTGGCCGAAAACGTTTTAATGTCGCAGCTCCTGCTGCGAATCCCGCACGTGCCCTCCCGGAGAAATTCAAGCGATGGCGTTGTCGAGCATGACCGGCTTTGCCCGCAGCCACGGCGCCAGCGGTCCCTACGCGTTCGAATGGGAATTGAAGTCGGTCAACGACAAGGGGTCTGACCTGCGCATGCGGTTGCCGCCCGGCTGGGACGAACTCGAGGCGCTGGCCAAGAAGCGCGCCGGCGAAGTGCTGTCGCGCGGCACCGTCTACGCCAATTTGAACGTCAAGCGCGCCAACGCGGTCTCGACCATCCGTATCAATGAGGACGTGCTGGCGTCGATCGTCAAGGTTGCGGGCGTGCTCGCCGGCAAGATCGATGCGGTGGCGCCGAGCATCGACGGGCTGTTGTCGATCAAGGGCGTCATCGAGGTCGTCGAGCCCGAAATCAACGAGGTCGAGGACAAGGCCGCCAAGGCCGCTGCCGCCGTCGCGTTCGAGCAGGCGCTGACCGACCTTGTCGAGATGCGGCGCCGTGAGGGCGTGACGCTCGGACAGATCCTGTCGCAGCGGATGGATGAGATCGAGCGTCTGGCCAGAAAGGCCGAGGCCGCGCCCGGCCGCAGGCCCGAGGCGGTCAAGGCCCGGCTCGCCGAGCAGATCGCGGCGTTGCTCGATACCTCCGACCGCTTCGATCCCGACCGGCTCAATCAGGAGGCGATCATGATCGCAGCCAAGGCCGATATTCGCGAAGAGCTCGACCGCATCGCCTCGCATATCTCGCAAGCCCGCGAGATGATCGGCAAGGGCGGACCGGTCGGACGACGGCTCGATTTTCTGGCGCAGGAATTCAACCGCGAGGTCAATACCTGCTGCTCCAAGTCGAACGATCTCGAATTGACCAATACCGGCCTCGAAATGAAGAACGTGGTCGAGCAATTCCGCGAACAGGTTCAGAACCTGGAGTGATCATGACGGCTGGCGGCAACAGCTTCGACGGCGTGGAGCGGCGCGGACTGATGTTCGTGCTGTCGTCGCCGTCGGGCGCCGGCAAGACCACATTGTCGCGCATGCTGGTGGCCGAGACGCCATCGCTGCAAATGTCGGTGTCGGCGACGACGCGGCCCATGCGGTCCGGCGAGACCGAGGGCAAGGACTACTACTTTGTTGATCAGCATCGTTTCGATGCGATGGTCGCTAACGGTGAACTGCTGGAATGGGCCACCGTCTTTGACAATCGTTACGGCACGCCGCGTGCGCCGGTCGAAGCTGCGCTGGCGGCTGGAAAGGACGTGCTGTTCGACATCGACTGGCAGGGCACGCAGCAGCTGCGCAGCCGTGCTTCCAACGACGTCGTCAGCGTGTTCATCCTGCCGCCTTCGGCGGCGGACCTGGAGAAGCGGCTGCATACCCGCGCCCAGGATTCGGACGAGGTCATTCACGGCCGCATGAAGAAGGCGGGCGATGAGATGAGCCACTTCGATGCCTACGACTATATCGTGGTCAACGACAATATCGGCATCGCCTTCGAAGCAGTCAGGTCGATCCTGCGCGCCGAGCAGCTCAAGCGTGAACGCCAGATAGGCCTCTCGGGATTCGTCAGCGAATTGCGGCGGCAGCTGGAAAAGTAGCGGTGTTTCAGGTCGCGGTTCGCGGCGGCCTGCCCAGCAGTTGCGCAATCCGCTCGTCGTGATCATCCGCCGTGCGGGCTCGCGCCTCATCCGACAGCGATGGCCGATCGGTCCGGACAGAATCCCAGTTCACGCTTTGCCCGGAGCGAATGCCGCGACGCCGCAGGCCACTTAGCCTGAAAATCGCACTCGCCAGCAGGCCCGCCAGCGCCAGTGCGCCAAGGATGGCGATCAGCAGCATCTGGACCGATCCAACAGGCTTTTCGGTCGACGATACGTCCGCTGCGGCAAGCGGCAGTGCGGGCACGGCGGCCGTTGGCGCGGCCTTCGCGGGCGCAGAAGCAGGCGCTGGTGTGGGGGCGGCATTGTCCGTGGACGGTCCGGGAACAGCCGGCGTACCGCTGCCCGCCAGTTCACCCCAACGCGACGCGACCACCGATCTCTGGGCGCCGGCATCGCTTGTACGCGGATCGTTGTCCGGGCTGATCGCACCGGCGACCGTGGCCAGCGGGCGCGGCGCAGTGAAAACGCTGGTTTCCCGCTCGGCGCGCGATTGCCGCAACGGCAGTTCGGCGCGCGCGTTGGCGATCGAAGACGGCGTATTGGCGCTGTTCGCCGGCGAAGCCGGCTTGGCTGCCGACGGCGTTTCCGGCGCGGCCCGCGCAGTTTTTTCCGCGATTTTTTCCGTGATTTTTTCCTTGGCGTCGCCGATGTACCAGCAGTTGCGCTTGGTGGCGCGGTCGACGCGATAATACCAATGACCGCCCGCGGGCGGCGCGCCTTTCGGTCCGGAGAGACATTTTTCGGCCTCGGCGGGCACGCCATGCGATGCGGTGGCGAGCGGCGCACAAGCGAGCAGGGTGGTGAAAATGGCGGACACCAATTTCGCGGTTCGACTGGACATTTTCATCTCCGGGGATGATACGCGACGCTTCACGCCCCCTATGTCGGCAAAGACTTGGGTGGCAATGAGCCGCAATTCCGGAGGCGATAGGGCTTAATTTAGGCTCGGATCTTCAGCCTCGGCGCGGGCTAAATCGATCAAGTCTGGCTACTGTTTCGACGCCGTCCATCGTCCGGTACAACCGTCCGATCGCCTGAACGTCCCGGAGCCGCTGCGGCCCGAGAAGCGGCCCGAACTGTTCCAGCTCAAGCCGGAGGCGGACCCGCCCGACGTCGTCGAGCCATTTGGACTGACCTGGCCGGAACTGAGTTCTCCCGAAAGCCTGCCGCTGCTGATGATAAATCTCTCGGTTGCGGCGCCGCATGTCGTACCCACGGAATGGGCCACCCACGCTCCGTCGAAATTGCCGCCACCGCCACCGCTGCCAGCACCACCGCCACTTTTTCGTGCGGCGCGGCGCGGTTCGCCGGCTTCGGGCTTGCTTCGCCGCGCCGGCTTTTCAGTCTCGACCGACCGCGGCGCCTGCCGCGAACCGGACACGGATTTTTCGTCGTTGCCGATGCTGCCACCGGCGCTGCCGGATTGCGCGAACGCGGTGGCGGGACCGAGCGTGACGGCGAGGGCGCAGAGAAGGGCAATCCTGGTCTGGCGTCGAATGAGGTTTGGCATCAGCACTATTTCCAATGAATCAAAATGCATTCAGCGGCCGGAGCCGTCCGCACACGCCGCTCCGATAATCCGGCAAGAGTTGCCAGCCTTGCCGCACTCGTCAAGCGCCGCGTCCTTGGCCCTTTGGACGGTATCCCGCGCAACCAGCGACCATGATTTTCCTGAAATAGCGAAGGCTCCGCACCTCGTTCCGTAAAAGCTCAATTCAGCCGGACATTTGCCCGCGCCGCAGTTCGAGCGCGCATCATCGACAGCGGCCCGTCGCGATGCGTGATTCCAGGAGATGCCCCATTTGTCGCTGTCGGGACCATAGACGATCGACCCCCACGGCTTCAGGTCCTCCATTTTTCGCAACCGCGTCAGCACGCCCTCGGTGGCTTCGCCTGTCGGCGTCATGCTGCTTTTTTCCTGAAACTTGGCGATCGCGAGCTTCATGCCGTTCTTGCTGTCGAGCGGCTCCGGATCGAAGTTGCGTTCATAGAGCCGGTCGCTCAGTTCCCGCAGCAGCACGGCATCCTTGATCGGGACCCGGTCTGGATCCGGACGCAGCGTATCGGACGGCCGGGGCGGCGCCACGGCCGCCTGCGGCGAGGCCGCGGCTGCCGGTGCGACGAAATAGAAGGTGCCGTCGATCGGCGACGACGACACCCAAGGCTGTTGCGATCCGCCGGTCTGCCGCTTCACGGCGAGGCCGACCTGGTTGAAGGTTTGAAAGATGTCGAGCCCGGCCAGCCGAATGGTCGCCGCCAGGGCCCTGGTATAGGGGCTGTGGCCGTCGCTGCCATCCTGGGCGACGCTGCCGGGCTGCGTCGCGTAGGAGATCAGAGTGCCCTCCGGCGCCCGCATTTGGGCGAGGCCGCCATCGGACGCGCGCAATCCGCGGGCGCCGAACGGATTGTTACGGCAGGCATCGAGGATCACCATGTTGAGCCGCGTGCCGGAACCCTGCATCTGACGCAGCACGAGATTGACGTCCACCATCTGGAAGTCGACGTCCGCCTCACGGGTCGGATTGGCGCCGACCGGTACCAGAAAATTCGAACCGCTGACCTGCACGCCGTGACCGGCATAATAGAACAGCGCCACGTCGGCGCCCTGGATTTGCCGGCCAAAGTTCTGCACGGCGGTATCGAGCGATGGCTTGTCGAGGTCGAGCTGGGCGCGGCCACCGATCAGCGCGAAACCAAGGCCCGACAGCGTGTCGGCCATCAGCGTTGCGTCGTTTTTGGGATTATCGAGCCGCGTGATGTTCTGGTAAGCGGAATTGCCGACCACCAGCGCGATGCGTTTCTCTGCCGCGGCGGGGCCGGCAAAAATCGCCAGCAGCAGCGCACTCAGCGCCGCAAGTCCCAGACCTCCGCAATTGGCCGGCCGGCGCATCCCTGATGCATCCCCAAATATAATGGGAACAGACTAGCACCCGCCGGGCACCGCGAGAAGCGCTGCCCGGCAAGACCGTATCAATTCTTCAACACGATGCGCCCGACGACTTTGCCGGCCCGCAACTCGTCGATCCATTTCTGGACCTCGCCCATCGGCTCTTCCTTCATCGGTGTCGGCTTGATCTTGCCGGCACGCGCCAGCGCCATCAATTCCCTGCCTTCGGCCAGCGTACCGACCATGAAGCCCTCGATGGTCATGCGCTTGTAGATCCACTGTACCATCGGCAGGCTGAAATTGCCGCCCATCAATCCGGACACCACGATCTTGCCGCCACGCGCCACCGCGGCCACCGCAAAGGCCATCGACTTCTCGTTGCCGGCGAAATCCACCACCGCGTCAAAACCGCCTTCGGTTTCCTTGAGGATGCGTTTGACGATGTCGGCCTCGGACGGGTCGTAGGCGACCGCGGCACCGTTCTTCAGCGCGGCCTCGCGCGCGGCGGGGCTGAGGTCCGCCACCGAAATCGGCTGCTTGAACATCGCCTGCGCGAACGACAATCCCATCATGCCCACGCCGCCGAGGCCGATCAGCAGCAAATTGCGCTGCCGCGGCCGATCCACCAGCCGCTTCAGCGCGCCATAGGCGGTGACGCCGGAGCACATCAGGGTCGCGGCCTGATTGACCGGCAGCGGATCGTAATCCAGCAGATATTTGGCGTCGGGCACCAGCACGTGGCTGGCGAAGCCGCCGTCGATGGAGACGCCGAGAAAGCGCTGCCTGGCGCAGAGATTTTCATCGCCATTGAGACAGTCGCGGCACTGGCCGCAGCCGATCCACGGAAACACCGCTACTTTTTTTCCGATCAGGTCCTTCGCAACATCCGAACCTGTCTCCTCGACCACGCCGGCGATCTCGTGGCCCAGCGTGAACGGCAGCGTCATGCCGCGCGTGGTGTCGAGCTTCTTGCCGCCGCCGAGGTCGGCATAACCGTCCTGGATGTGCAGGTCGGAATGGCACAGCCCGCAGCGCTCGATGCGGACCAGCACTTCTTTGCCTTGCGGCTTCGGCGTATCGACGATGGTTTCGCACAGCGGCGCATCGAATTTGACCAATGACTGGCGTTTCATCAGCGCCATGGCGTTTCTCTCCCTCAGGACGGTTTTGTCGGACGTATATTTATCAATTCGCGGGCCATGGCAACAAAGCCGGAGACCGGGACGGTTTCGGCGCGCCGGGTCAGATCGACCCCGGCCGCGGCGGCCAGCCGGGCTGGATCGACACCCAAGGATTTGAGGCTTTGCCGCAGCATTTTCCGCCGCTGGCCGAATGCCGCCGCCGCCACCTGTTCGAGCGCCCGGCGGCCGCACGCTTCCGGCGCCACGCGCGGCACCAGACGCACCACCGACGAGGTGACCTTGGGCTGCGGAACGAACGCCGCCGGTGAAATGTCGAACAGAATCTTCGTTTCAGCGCGCCAGTTCGCGAGCACGGCGAGCCGTCCATAGGCCTCGTCATTCTCCTGCGCGACGATGCGCTCGGCCACCTCGCGCTGGAACATCAGCACCATCATGTCGTACCAGGGCGGCCACGGCTCGATCGAGAGCCAGTCGATCAGCAGCGGGGTCGCGATATTGTAGGGCAGGTTGGCGACGATTTTCGCCTGCACGCCGCCGAGCAATGGCCTTGGATCGAACGTCTGCGCATCGGCGCAGATGATCTCCAGCCGTCCCGGATAGCGCCTGGCAATCTCCTCAAGCGGCGCCAGCGCACGCTCGTCGCGCTCCACCGCGATGACGCGCCGCGCGCCCAGCGCGAGCAGCGCGCGCGTCAGCCCGCCGGGGCCGGGACCGATCTCGATCACCGTGGCGTCTTCCAGCGGGCCCGCCGCACGTGCGATCCGCGTGGTGAGGTTGAGGTCGAGCAGGAAATTTTGTCCGAGCGATTTGCGGGCCGAGAGGTCATGCTGACGAATGACGTCGCGGAGCGGCGGCAGGTCGTCGATCGCGCTCATGCCGGCCGCGCCGCCGCCATGCGGGCGGCCAGCCGCAGCGCCGCGATCAGACTCGACGGATTGGCGCGGCCGCTGCCGGCAATGTCGAACGCCGTGCCATGGTCCGGCGAGGTGCGGATGAACGGCAGTCCCAGCGTGACGTTGACGGCGTCCTCGAAGGCAATGGTCTTGATCGGGATCAGCGCCTGATCGTGATACATGCAGATCGCGCAATCATAGGTCTGGCGCGCGGCGGCATGGAACATGGTGTCGGCCGGCAACGGTCCGCGGACCTCGATGCCTTCGCCGCGCAGGATTTCGATCGCCGGCGCCACGATGGTCTGGTCCTCCTGGCCGAGCGAGCCGTCTTCGCCGGCGTGCGGATTGAGGCCTGATACCGCGAGGCGCGGAGACGCAAGGCCGAAGCGGGCTTTCAGATCCGCCACCGCGATCCGGGCCGTGCTGACGATCAACTCGCTCGACAGCTGCGCGATCGCCTCGCGCAGCGAAAGGTGGATGGTTACGGGCACGACGGCGAGGGTCGGCGACCACAGCATCATCACCGGCTGCGGCGTGCGACCGCCGCCTGCCGCGAGTTCGGCCAGAAATTCGGTATGGCCGGGATGCCGGAAGCCGGCGCGGTAGAGCACGCTCTTGGCGATCGGGTTGGTGACGACCGCGCTGGCCCGCCCGGTGGCGACGTCGGCAACCGCCTGGCGAATCGATGCCAGCGCCGCCTCCGCGCTAGAGTCGTCGGGCTGGCCCGGCCGCGCCGTTGCGGCCTTGCCGGTGGCCACCACCGGCAAAGCGTCGGCGAATGCCGCGGCCGCATCCTCAGGCCTGATGTCGGCGATTTTTACTTTCAGTCCGAGGACTTCCGCGCGCTTTGCGACGGAGTCCCGATCGCCAACCAGGTAGAATGCCGGTAGCTTCAGTTCATCGCGGCGCAGCCACGCCTTGATCGTGATGTCGGGCCCGATGCCCGCGGGTTCGCCTGAGGTCAGCGCGAGGGGCTTTGCCATGCATCAACGATATTCGATCATCGCGGCTTTGCGGACATCCTGCAGGTAGGCTTTCGACTTCGCCTCGTACTTCTCGACATACATCTTGTCGCGGATTTCCTTTTTCTTCGGCGTGTCGACTGTGGTCGGCTTGCGTCCGCACAGCGCCACCATCTCGACGCCCGCCTTGGTCTGCTCGGGCGCGGTCAAATGGCCGATCGGGGTCTTGTCGAGCACTTCGCGCAATACCTGCGGCAGGTCGGCCGACGTCTTGGTCACGACGGCGCGTATCGTGGCGTTTTGCATGGACTTGAACAGCGCGTTGGCCTCCTCGCAGGACTGCACCCGGCTACGCAATGCTTCGGCCTCCTTGCGCCGTGCCTCGAGCAGGGCGGGGGCTGATCCCTTCGGGACGATCAACACGACGGGCTGCAGCTGATATTCAAAGGCCTCGGCCTCGAGCTTCTCGTTGCCCGCGGCCTGGGCGGCGGCGGCAACGTCCTTTTCCCCGACCTGGAGGCTTCCCTTGAAGCGCCCGCGGACCAGGCTGGTCCAGACGATCTCGGCCTTCAGACGCGACTTCAGTGTATCAGGGCGAATGCCCTGGGCCTCGAGCGTCTTGTTGAGCTGTTCGGCGGGCATGCGCATCCGCGAAGCCATCTGCGCATAGGACTGATCGACATCGGTCGAAGTCGGCTCGACGCCGAATTTCTTGCCTTCCCTGATCTTGACCTTTTCATCGATCAGTTCGTTGATCACTTCCTGGCGGACCGGCGCCTTGCGCGTGGACAGGAAATTCAGTTTTCCGCGCTGTTCGATGTCGTAATTGGTGATGGGTTCGCCGTTGACCATGACGGCCACGGTCTGCGCCTGCAGTGGCGACCCGCCGGCCATCAGGACCAGCGCCGCGGCGCAACCCAGCACGAGCGATCGAAGGCGATGGAAGGGCGTGGGGCTCGTCATGATCATCTTCGCTGTATCAACCCGGTTCGAACTGGATCCGCGACGGCGGCAATGGTCCGGCAGCATCGGATCCGGCTCTATTGTATACCGGCGGAGCTGCCCGTTGAGGACGTGGTGGCAATCGTCCGCAGGCCGATCTGGAACATGAACGCGTGACTGAGTACGGGCGGCGTGGAGCCCGCCGAATAGCTGTAGGACGTCACGTAGTTGGCAGCCAGCACGAAGCAGTCGTCGACATAGCCGGCGCCGACGACGTACTGATTGATCTTGTTGGCTTCAAGATCCCACCGGGCGGCTCCCGTCACCACCCAGTTCGCGGCGACCTTGATCGATCCGCTGCCGAGCAACCCCTCGCGACGCGTCAGGTAACCGAGTTGCGGTTGCGCCGCGTAGTTGCCGTACGTCACGCCGACCGACCAGCGGTCGAAGCTGGCGCGGCCTTCAGCCTCGAAACGATTGACGTCGAGCGTGGCTTCATCGACGCGCGCGCGCGCGCTGACCGTGTAGGTTCTGTTGGGCGAATAACTGACGCGAGCGACATAGTCGGATCGCGTATTCTGCAGGCCGGAAGCAACGCCGGTATTGGTCACGTCGGCGACCGCGAACGAGTTCATGCCGAACAGCTGGTAGGATTGCCCGAACAGCACATTGACCGAGCCGCCGCGGTCGAATTGCGTGGTCGCCTGGACGCCGACATTGGCGCGGCCGCCGCCCTCGACGCGGTCGTAGCCGGAGAACTTGTCGACCGAGAACAGGTTGCTGGCGTCGAACACCATGCTCTGGGCGTCTTCGTTGGGCAGCTTGCCGGCATAGGTTTCGTTGGGGCGAAGGATGATCTGCGCGATCGGTTCGATCGTGGTGGAGCCCCAGGGCTGAACGTTGATGAAGGGGTAGCGATATTCGAGGCCGACGGTCGGCATCATGCGCAACGCCTGGGTGTCGCCGACCGGCAGGAAATTCGAAACGCCCGGCTGGTTCGAAATCGAGGCGTCGATCGCGTCGGCGCGGACGATGGCGAACGGCGTCCAGATCTGGCCGATGGGATCGGTGAACGACTTGCGCCATTGCGCCTCGACGGTCGCGCGCGTGTAGGTGCCGGGGACGCCGCGCAGCAGGCAGGCATTGGGCATCCGGGCCAGCGGATCGGCCGACACGTTCAGGCACAGGCCCTGGGTGTTGGCCACCGTCGTAATCGGGTCGAACGCCGCGGTGTTCCGCGTCAGGCTGGTCAGGTTCGTCTTGTAGCTGAACTCGCCGCCGAAGATCGGGCTGTTGACCACGTTCGAATAATCGAGGACCGGGTGAATGACGGGAACCTTGTCCTGGTTACCCGAGAAGCTGAGGTAATAGATCGTGCGCAGGTCGAAGAAGCTGCGGTTGCCGACGCCGGTCAGGTAAAGCTGCGAAATGGCTTCGGTCGGCAGGCTCAGGAACGAGCCCAGGGGATCGCGGTACTGGGACAGGCGGTAGTCGGACATGAAGTAGTAGTCGGAGAGCAAGACGCCGTCCCAGCCCCACACCCATTTGTCGCTGATCGCGAACTGGCCCTTGGTCTCGACGCCGCCGCGGAAGTTGCGGTCGCCGGGCTGGCCGGCATAGACGCCGGGGTCGAGCTGGTTAATGCCGTAGCCGCGGATCTGATAGGACCCGTTCATCAGGCGCTGGCGGAATTCGCCCTGCAGCAGCACGCCCTGGCGGGTCGTGAAACGCGGGTTGAAAGTCGCGTCATAGTCGGGAGCGATGGCCCAGTAGAACGGCGTCTCGACGCCGAACCCGTAGCCCGTCACCGAGCTGAAGCCCGGCATCAGGAATCCGGTCTTGCGCTTCACGGTCGGGTCGGGCGTCGAAAAATACGGCAGATACGCCATCGGAACGCCGAAGAATTCCAGCTGTGCGTTCTCGAAGTACAGCATCTTCTCGGTCTGGTCGTGAATGATGCGCGCGCCCTTGACCTGCCACAGCGGCGGCTTCTTCGGATCGTCCTTGCACGGTGCGCAGGCGGTATAAACTCCGTTCTCGAAAACGGTGTAGTTGCCGCTGGAGCGGTCCATCCGCGTCGCCGCCATTCGCGTGGCGTCGGCGGTGTCGACGCGCAGCGAATCAACGAAACCATCGCGGTAGTCGTCGCTCAGATCCATGACGTTGGCGTAGGTGATCTTGCCTTCCGCATCGGTCATGCGGATGTTGCCCTCGGCGTGAAGCCGCTTGGTCTTCTGATCGTAGATGACCTTGTCGGCCTCGACACCGGTGCCGTTGAAGAACATCTGCACGTTGCCGACCGCCGACACCCGCTGATTGTTGTAGTCGTAATTGACCTCGACCGCCTGGACCAGCATCTGGCCGTCACTGGCGGGTTTGGGCGGCACCGGCTTGGGCGGGCGGGGATTATAGGTAAAGCCCTGCGCGGACGCCGGCGCCGTGGTCGCGAGGTCGAACGCGGCGGCCAGGATCAACCCGGTGGCTAGCGCCAGAACCGGGGCGCCGGCGGCGGCCAAGCGACTCCAGTAGCGGCGCACGCGCGTGCGCCGCTGGAACGCGGACGACCTTCCCTGGCGGGCGGCGAC
>CALROE020000024.1:0-12240 GCA_943369715.1 Bradyrhizobium ivorense | reverse complement strand
GAACGCCCATTCCAGCACGCCGCGCTTGTCGCGCAGGTTGGTCGCGGTCGGCGGCGTGGTCGACGGCAGCATCTCGACCTGGATTTCCTCGTTCTCGCTGACCGGCAACTGGTCCTCGATCGCGATCCTGATCGGGAAGTCATGGCCGTTGCGCACGGTGGTCTTGAAGCTGCGTTCGTCGGTCTTCGATGTCGTCACGATCAGGCCCGCCGATCCCTCGTTGCGTTTGACCACGGTACGCTCGATCTTGACCTTGTCGTCGGCGCCGAAACCGAGCCGCACCGGCTCGCCCTTGGCCGCGCTCGCCATCTGGCCGCGGCCGACAAATACGCCGTCACGATAGATCGAGACCCGGCCCGGCAGCAGCGGCGCATCCTCGCTTTGCACGAACCGCGCTTCCAGAAATGCCGAGGGATCCCTGACCGGCGCGGAGCGCACCGCCAGGTCGGGCGCGATGGTCGCGGTGGAAACACGCAGGCTCTTGGCGCCCTCGCTGGCGCCTAGGCTGACACGGCCCGGAATCCGGAACGTGACCTGGAAGCCGCCGACTTCGACCGCGACCTCCTGCTCGTCGGCGCGCCTGGCAACGGATTCCGCCGCCATCGGGGCCGCCATCGGGGCCTGCATCGAGCGAGGCTTGGCGGCATCCGAGAGGGCGCCCCCGACCATCGGGCGCGGCGGTTGCGGATACTGCACGATCAGCGAATTCAATTCAGGCGCGCTGCCGCCGCGCGCGGTCCGGACGGTCGAGACCGCCAGCGCCACATTCGACCAGTCCTCGCCCGTGGCCTGCGTGATCTCGGCGCGGCGCACCAGTTCGAGCCCCGGCTTGCGGTCCTTCGTTCCGGTGTCGAGCCGGGCGTCGTACAGCGGCGCCCAGCGCGCCTGGCGGACGGCGTAGGTCACCCGCAGCGTCGCCTTTGCAGCTGTCGCTGCGGCGAGATCGATTCGGACCTCGAGCTTGTTCGGCGGCTTTGTCGCGCGGTCGGATTCCAGTCGCGCGATTTCGCGGTCGATATCGCGCTGCTTGCGTTCGGCGTCGCGGATCGCAGTGTCCGCGCTGGCGACTTCCTCGGCGACCGCGGCAAAGGCCGCGCGCCACTCGGCCAACGGACGCGCCTCGCCCTTCTCGCCGAGCCCCGCGGGAGAGCTTTCCGCAAAGCGCTCGGCAAATTTGCGGCGCGCGGTGGCTGCATTGATCGCGCCTGCAAGATTGGCGCGTTCGTCCTTCAGCGCCTCGATGCGCTTGTCGAGTTCCGGCAGGTTGACCGGAGGTGCTGCGCGCGGCGGCCTTGTATCGATGGCGCCGATGGTGAACTTCGCGCCCGCCTCACCCTCGACCCGCAACGAGGACGGATCCAGCGTCAGCGGGAAATCCTTCGCCACCAGCGTGCTGTCGCCGGACGGCAGGTCGAGCGTGATCAGGCGCGTCACGCTGGCGCCATCGGGATAGACCGTGACGGCATCGACGGCCGAATTGGCCGCGAGTTCGGCCGCCTGCGCCGGCATGGCAGCAAGGCTGGCAAGCGCCACCAGGCTGGTGGTTGCAAGAATGTTCGCAATCGTTGGCATGAATTCCCTCCCTCAAATCCCGACGCAGCGTACGCAAGGCCTTTGCCCGGCCCGGAGCGCCGGACAGGCAAAGGTCGCATCACCACCTGTGATGAGACGCCGCAGCCATGGAACCGGTTCGATTGAGGTAACCGTAAGGCGCGGCCAAGGCGGCGCGGCGGCGGAGGTTATCGGCAGCGAAAAAATATCAACCCTCCCCTGAATGGCCCTTCAGGGGAGGGTGATCGCGTGTGCTTTAAAACACCAGCGCCTTGGCCTGCTTGACCTGCGGCAGCGCCTGCACCTTGGCGAGCACGTCGGCCGGCACCGCGCCGTCGACCTCGACCAGCGCGATGGCGTCGCCGCCCGGCGCGTTGCGGCCGAGGTGGAAGGTGGCGATGTTGAGCCTGGCGTCGCCGAGCAGGCCGGCGAACTTGCCGATGAAGCCGGGCTTGTCCTCGTTGGTGACGTAGATCATCGACTTGCCGAACTCGGCATCGACCCGGATGCCCTTGATGTCGACCAGCCGCGGCTTGCCGTCGGCATAGACGGTGCCCGACACCGAGCGCTCCTGCCGCTCGGTGACGACGGTGACCGTGATCAGGCTTTCGTAATCGCTCTGCGCCGCGCGCACGATCTCGTCGACCACCATGCCGCGCTCCTTGGCCACTACCGGCGCCGAGACCACGTTGACGTCGCCCAGCATCGGCCTCAGCAGGCCCGACAATGCCGCCGAGGTCAGCGCCTTGATCTTCATTTCGGCGACATGGCCCTCATAGGTGATCTGCACTTTCAGGATGCCGCTCTCGGTGAGCTGGCCGGCGAACGAGCCGAGCTTCTCGGCCAGTTCGATGAACGGCTTCAGCTTCGGCGCCTCCTCTGCCGTGATCGACGGAAAATTGACCGCGTTGGAGATCGCGCCGCTCAACAGGTAATCCGACATCTGCTCGGCGACCTGAAGTGCGACGTTCTCCTGCGCCTCGGTGGTGGCGGCGCCGAGATGCGGCGTGCAGATCACGTTGGGGTGGCCGAACAGCACGTTCGCGGTGGCCGGCTCCTCGACGAAGACGTCGAACGCGGCGCCCGCGACATGCTTCGAATTCAGGGCATCGACCAGCGCCTGCTCGTCGACCAGCCCGCCGCGCGCGCAATTGACGATGCGCACGCCCTTCTTGGTTTTCGCCAGCGCCGCCGCGTCGAGGATATTCTTGGTCTTCTCGGTCAGCGGCGTATGCAGTGTGATGAAATCGGCGCGTTTGAGCAGCTCATCGAGTTCGACCTTCTCGACGCCGATGTCCCTGGCGCGTTCCGGCGACAGGAACGGATCGAACGCGATCACCTTCATGCGCAGGCCGAGCGCGCGGTCGGCGACGATCGCGCCGATATTGCCGCAGCCGATCACGCCCAGCGTCTTGCCGGTGATCTCGACCCCCATGAAGCGGTTCTTTTCCCACTTGCCGGCCTGGGTCGAGGCATCGGCCTGCGGAATTTCGCGCGCCAGCGCCAGCATCAGCGTGATGGCGTGTTCGGCGGTCGTGATCGAATTGCCGAACGGCGTGTTCATCACGATGACGCCCTTGGCCGTGGCGGCGGGAATGTCGACATTGTCGACGCCGATGCCGGCGCGACCGATCACCTTCAGCCGAGTCGCCTTCTCGATGATCTTTGCCGTGGCCTTGGTGGCCGAGCGGATCGCCAGCCCGTCGTAATTGCCGATGATCTCGGCGAGTTTGTCCTTGTCCTTGCCGAGGTTGGGCTGGAAATCGACGTCGATGCCGCGATCCTTGAAGATCTGCACGGCAGCGGGCGACAGCGCGTCGGAAATGAGAACCTTGGGTTTTGTCATGGGATTGATCCGTGATGGACGATGCATTTGATACCGTCACCCGCGGGCTTGACCCGCGGGTCCATCTTCCTGGATGGATGGCCGGGTCAAGCCCGGCCATGACGATGATGGGATGAACGTACTTACGCCGCCTTCGGAAGCGCAGCCTTCATTTCGGCGAACGCCCAGTCGATCCACTGCGTCAGCAGCGCGACATCGCCGGCTTCCACCGTCGCGCCGCACCAGATCCGCAGGCCCGCGGGCGCATCGCGATAATGCGCGAAGTCGTAGCCGGCGCCTTCCTTCTCCACCAACGCAACCAGCTTCTTGGAGAAGTCAGCTTGCGCATCCGCGCTCAGCGACGTGATGGCGGAATCGACCACCTTCATGCACACTGAGGTGTTGGAACGGATCGCCGGATCTTTCGCCAGGAAATCGATCCACGGCGTCTTCGCCTTCCAGTCGGCCAGCACTTTCGTATTCGCGTCGGCACGCGCCATCAGGCCCTTGAGGCCACCGACCGACTTCGCCCAGTTCAGCGCGTCCAGATAATCTTCCACGCACAGCATCGACGGGGTGTTGATGGTCTCACCTTCGAAGATGCCCTCGTTGAGCTTGCCGCCCTTGGTCATCCGGAAGATCTTTGGCAGCGGCCAAGCCGGCGTGTAGCTCTCGAGCCGCGCCACCGCTCGCGGGCTGAGCACCAGCATGCCGTGCGCGGCTTCACCGCCCAGCGCCTTCTGCCAGGAGAAGGTCACCACATCGAGCTTGGCCCAATCGAGCTTCTGCGCGAACGCCGCCGAGGTGGCGTCGCAGATGGTGAGGCCTTCGCGATCGGCGCTGATCCAGTCGGCATTGGGAACGCGCACGCCCGAGGTGGTGCCGTTCCAGGTAAAGACGATGTCGGAGGCGGGATCGGCCTTGGAAAGATCGGGGATTTCGCCATAGCCGGCATGCAGCCTGGTGACGTCCTTGAGTTTCAACTCCTTGACGATGTCGCTGACCCAGCCCTCGCCGAAGGATTCCCAGGCGATCGTCGTCACCGGCCGCGCACCGAGCAGCGACCACAGCGCCATCTCGACCGCGCCGGTATCCGACGCCGGCACGATACCGATCCTGTAACCGGCGGGCACTTCAAGCACTTCGCGCGTCAATTCGATCGCGAGCTTGAGTTTGGCCTTGCCGATTTTCGCGCGGTGCGAACGGCCCAGGGCGGCATCTTTGAGATTTTGGGGAGTCCAGCCGGGGCGCTTGGCACAGGGGCCGGAGGAGAAATGCGGCACGTTGGGCCGCAATGCGGGCTTCGCAGCAGTCATGTTCTATCCTTCCAGATAGCTAGCCTCCCGTTGGGGGGAGGTGTCCCGCCGCGGTGCATAAGGGAAACGCCGGGAATCGTCAAGGAACTTTCGGCCGAGCAGATGTTGCACCGGGGATCAGGCATGAGCCCCGGGATCAAGTATGAGCCCGGGATCACAGGTCGGTGATGCTCGGTATACCGGCGCTATCGGCGAAGCGGTTTGGGAATCCAGATGCCGGAATCGAAACGCCCTAGCGTGCCGGAGGCAACCCGAGCGCCCGTTCGGCCTCGCCGATCCAGCGCCGGATGGAGGCATAGCCGTCGAGGTGGAAGCCGCCCTCATGCGCGAGGCGCGTATAGGCCAGCAGCGCGACATCGGCGAGCGTGACCGCGTCGCCGGTCAGGAACGGGGTTGCGGCGAGCTGATGCTCCATTCGCGCCAGCGCGAAATAGCCGCGCTTGATCTTGTCCGGATCGAGGTCGGAGGCCGCCTTGCCGAGATACACCATCTGGAACCGGCACACCGCGACATAGGGCTCGTGGCTGTATTGTTCCCAGAACAGCCACTCGTCCATTTTCGCCGCGGTGAACGGGTCGGCCGGAATGAGATCGCTGCCGCGGGCGAGGTAACGGATGATGGCGTTGGACTGCGCCAGCACGCGGCCGTCGTCCAGCACGACCGTCGGAACCTGGCCGGCGCCGTTCAGCTTGAGAAACTCCGTGGTGCGGGTCTCGCCCTTGAGGGTATCGACGCTGATCCAGTCATAGGGCAGCGCGAGCCGGTCGCAGACCCATTTCACCTTCAGGCAATTGCCGGAATTGATATCGCCGTAGATCTTCATGGCTGGCCACCGTTCTCAGGAGAACGCCAGACCAGCAGCCGAAATCCGCCCTGTCAACAGGTTCGGGCGATGCGCAGAGTCGCAGCCTGTTCGGTCAGAACTTGTAGCCGAGGCCGGCGCGGACGGTATTGACGCTGGTGTCGACCGAGGATGTGAAGCGGACATATTCCCACTCGGCTCGCAGAAACAGTCCTGCCGTCAGCATCACGTCAACGCCAAGCCCGCCGGAATAGCCATAAATCAGGTGACTGTAGACGCCGTCCGTGGCGCTCAGATCGAACGGGAGATTCTGAAAGCCGGGAGCCGCGCCCGCATTGACCGCGACCCCGTGAATACGGGCCGTCTTGGTGATGTTGGCCTGCCCGAGCGCAACGGCCCCGAACATATAGGGCAGAAAGGAGCCGAAGGCGTAGCCAGCGCGAAGGCGCAGCGTTGCCATATCGGAAATCGCCATGGAACTCGTGCTGTCATAGGTGACGTCGTTGGTATAGCCGAGGGAATCGACGAAGGAGCGGCTCATGGTGCCGGTCGCCGATCCGCCGAACTTGCCATGCACGTAATTGGCCTCAACGCCGATAACAACATCGTCCCATTGCGCATTGTAACCAGCGAAGGCGCCATAGCCGTGACCGTGGGCCGAAACCTTGCCGCCACCCACCGGCCAGCTCGATATCCCGCCCGCGGCCTCCATCGCCGTATTGGCAAGCAGAGCAGCCGCAACCGTTCTCGTCGAACCGGTGAAATTCATGTCGGACGTGCCAAAACTTCCCTGGCCGCCGATGTAATAGCCCTGCCAGTTGACGATGCGAGTGGTCAGCCCGTCGCTGAAGGCACCACGCAAGATCGGGAGATCCGACAGGTCGGCTGCCTCGGCGCAAGACGCCGTCCCGAACATCACCGCCGCCAGCAAAATCCTACGCATCGCAACACTCCATCGAACACACTCTGACTTGGCGCTGATCATCCCCCGTTAACCTTAACCAATGGTTGTCGCGGGCGCCCGATCGGCCTCTTCTGTCGTGAAAATCGTGATTCATCCCGCAACAAATCCGGCAGCAGGCTTTCCGCAGAATCGCCCCGGCCGCGAAAACAAAACGGCGCGGGAAGATCCCGCGCCGTTAGGAAATGTTAAGCGATCGAAGGCTCGATCAGCCCTTGCGCATCAGCGGCGGCGCGTAGACCGGCGGGCTGCTCAGATCCCAGCGCACGCCGAGCTTGAGGTCATGCGAGGTGATGTTCTTGAACGTCATCGGGTTGTTGACGCCGTTGACGCCGTCGAAGGTGCGCAGGTCGCCGGTCAGGCCGTCGCCCATGTCGAGATAGCGATAGGCCAGTTCGACGGTGAAGTTCGGCGTGACCTTGTAGGCGACACCGGCATGCAGCGCCCAGGCCAGATTCCACTTCGCCACGTTGTCGCCGTAGGCCAGACCCGGCAGCGCGCCGCCGCCGTTGTTGGCGATGCTCTGATCGGTGAAGCCGTTGATGGCAACCCGTGCGCCGCCGACGCCGGCGCCGATGAACGGGGTCATGCACCACCAGGTGCCGAGATCGACATAGGCGTTGCCGAGCACCACCCACTCGTTCTTGGTGGCGTGATAGGTGTCGGTGCCGATGCCGCCGGGATAGGTGATGTTGTCCTTGCCGAAATACTGCGAGTTGCCGCGATACTCACCGGTGATGTCGGCGCGGAACCAGTTGTTGACCTTGTAACCGACGCCGAGGCCGAAGATGCCCGCGGTGTTGAAGTTGTGGGTCTGGCTCTGGGTGGTAAGACCCGCATCGAGCACGTTGTTGAGGCGACCGACGCGCTGATTGCTGAATCCGATATCGCCACGCAGATACCAACCGCCGAAGTCCTCGACGACCGGAGCCGGCGCGTATGCCGGCGGCGGCATGATGGCCATGTCGGCGGCCAGCGCCACCGACGACAACATTGATGCCGCTCCGGCGGCAACGAGAAACTTAACGCTACGCATTGGCTTCGTCCTTTTGTCCGGTGAGGCAGACAACGGAGGCCTCACATCAAAAACTCACGATCGAACGATGCCCCAAAATGCTTAAGCGGCACTTAACCCTAATTATTAAGGTTGATAATCCGTTGCGTACGACCTGCCCTGCATCCGCGGCCGGCGGCGAGATCATGCGGAATTTCAATAATTTGTCGCGCTACCGCACGCGGCAAATGCGGTTTGCATTTTTTCGATCGCGCTTGTGAAAATCTTGGCGGCGACGAAACCGGCAGCACAAGGAATGGCGGAACCGGCACAATCGCTAACAATGTGTTGACGGAAATCCCGCGCCCCCCGCGCGAACCGCCGGCGTTAGCGTGCCGTTTTCGGCATCTTCGGCAGGAACACTGCGAGCAGCCCGATCGCCGGCAGGAACGCGCAGACCTGATAGACGAATTCGAGGCCGGTATGGTCGGCGACCCTGCCGAGCACGGCGGCGCCGACACCGCCGATGCCGAACGCAAATCCGAAGAACACCCCGGAAATCATCCCGAACCGGTGCGGCACCAGCTCCTGCGCAAACACGATGATCGACGACGTCGCCGAAGAAATGATCAAGCCGATCAGCATCGTCAACACCGCGCTGCCGAACAGCCCGGCATAGGGCAGCGCCAGCGTGAACGGCAGCGCGCCGAGGATGGAGAACCAGAGCACGACTTTGCGGCCGAAACGATCGCCGAGCGATCCACCGAAGAAGGCACCGGCGGCATTGGCGGCGAGAAACAGGAAGAGATAGAGCTGGGCCTGCTGGGTCGAGACCTGGAATTTTTCAATCAGATAGAAGATGTAATAGCTCGACAGGCTCGAGACATAGAGCTGCTTGGAGAACAGCAGCGCGACCAGCACCACCAGCGCGATCTTGACCCGGCGCGAACTCGGCGCGTCCGGATGGGACGGCGGCGGCGTCTTCCTGGTCGTGATCTGCGGCCGGTACCACAGCCCGATCCGCCACAGGATGATGATGGCCAGAAACGCGATCGAGGAAAACCAGGCGATGCTGGGCTGGCCGAACGGCACCACGATGAGCGCGGCGAGCAGCGGGCCCATCGAGGTTCCGAAACTGCCGCCGAGCTGGAATACCGATTGCGCGAAACCGTAACGCCCGCCGGAGGCCAGCCGGGCGATCCGCGCCGACTCCGGATGGAACACCGCCGACCCGAGCCCTACCAGCGCCGCCGCGATCAGGATGACGGGGTATTGCTGCGCGACGCTGAGCAGCAGCAGGCCGAAGAACGTGAATCCCATGCCGATGGCGAGCGAGAAAGGCTGCGCCTTCCTGTCGGTGAAATGTCCGATCACCGGCTGCAGCAGCGACGCGGTGAACTGGAACGCCAGCGTGATCAGGCCGATCTGCGCGAAGTCGAGCGCGTAATTTTCCTTCAGGATCGGGTACACCGATGCGATCAGCGACTGCATGGTGTCGTTGAGAAAATGCGACAGGCTGATGCCGACCAGCACGACATAGGCCGGCCCCGTCGCGGCGGCGGCCTTCGCGGCGGGCGCCGCGATGTCGGGCACCGCCACCGGCGCGGCCAGCGCTTCTTCACTGACGATGACGGGCTTGTTCAACGGCCAAAATCCCGGATTCGGAAGAGCAATCACTCCTCCTACGACGGCAGTGCCGCGCCGACCAGCGCCAATAGATAATGGCTGCGATGCGCGATCGCGCGCTTACGCGGCGGCGGCGGCGTGCCCGAGCGCGGAGACGATGTGATCGACCACTTCCTCCACCAGGATGCGGTCGTCGCCCTCGCCCATCACCCGGATCACGGGCTCGGTGCCTGAGGAGCGCACCAGCAGCCGGCCATGGCCGTTGAGCCGCTTCTCGCCGTCCACGATGGCGGATTTGACCTCGGCGTCGTCGAGCGGCTTGCCGCTGCGATAGCGCACGTTCTTCAGGATCTGGGGCAGCGGATCGAAGCGGTGGCAGACTTCGGATACCGGGCGGCGCAGCTTTTGCACCACCGCCAGCACCTGAAGTGCTGCGACGAAGCCGTCGCCCGTGGTGGCGTAGTCCGACAGGATGATATGCCCGGAAGGCTCGCCGCCGACATTGTAGCCGCGGCTCAGCATCTGTTCGAGCACGTAACGATCGCCGACCGGCGTGCGGATCAGCTCGATGCCCTGCCCGTCGAGGAAGCGCTCCAGCCCGAGATTCGACATCACGGTGGCGACGATGCCGGGCTTGGCGAGCCTGCCGTCTTCCTTCCAGCTTTGCGCGATCACCGCCAGCAGCTGGTCGCCGTCGACGATGTGTCCGCGCTCGTCGACCAGGATGACCCGGTCGGCGTCGCCGTCGAGCGCGATGCCGATATCGGCGCGCATCTCGCGCACCTTGCGGCTCAGCGCTTCCGGCGAGGTGGAGCCGCATTCCTTGTTGATGTTGAAACCGTCGGGTTCGACCCCGATGGAAATGACGTCGGCGCCGAGCTCCCACAGCGCTTCCGGCACCACCTTGTAGGCAGCACCATTGGCGCAATCGATCACCACGCGCAGGCCATCGAGGCTGAGATCGCGCGGCAGCGTGCGCTTGGCGAATTCGATGTAGCGGTCATGGACGCCGTCGATGCGGCGGGCGCGACCGAGGCTGGCGCTCTGCGCCAGCCTCTTGTCGAGCGACTCGTCGAGCAGCTGCTCGATCTGCTTCTCGACGTCGTCGGAGAGTTTGAAGCCCTGCGGACCGAACAGCTTGATGCCGTTGTCCTCGAACAGGTTGTGCGAAGCCGAAATCATCACGCCGAGGTCGGCGCGCATCGACTTGGTCAGCATCGCCACCGCCGGCGTCGGCATCGGGCCGAGCAGCAGCACGTCCATGCCGACCGAGGTGAAACCGGCTACCATGGCGTATTCGATCATGTAGCCGGACAACCGCGTGTCCTTGCCGATCACGACGCGGTGGCGATGTTCGCCGCGCTGGAATACCAGCCCGGCGGCCTGCCCGACCTTGAGCGCCAGCTCCGGCGTGATCAGGCCATTGGCACGGCCCCGAATCCCGTCCGTCCCGAAATATTTGCGGCTCATAGTACCCCCAGCATCGCCGCGACCTCTCCAACCAACCACCCGGCGAGAAATCGCGAACGCCCGCCTACCATGGCGTGCAAGGGGGTTATAGTGCCTCCGAAGCTAAAATGGCTTCAAAAAATATGATGAATCATTACCGGCGTCCGATCCGCAATTTTGGACCTAACATGTTGTTAGGAAAGGAATTACTGCGTGACGGGAACCCTGCCGGCGGCCCGCTATTGGCCGCACTTGACGCAGTGCCCGGCTTTGGAGGGCGCCGGCCGGGTCGCGCTGACCGAATCCGAACCCGGAAAGGTCTCCTCGAGCGCCCGGTCCAGCCGGGGCCTTTCGGCGGCTTTGGCGTCGTGGCCGGCGAAAAGGGGCCGGGTCATGGATGGCCTCCTGACGGCTTCTCGAGAGGCGATTTTGCCGGGCCCCCAAGCGTGCTAGATGATCAGTCAAAGCGACACGACAACAAGGGCCGGGAACGCTTATGAAACACATCACCTGCATCGAGGATCTGCGCCAGGTCCATAAGCGCAAAGTGCCGAAGGCATTTTTCGACTACGCCGATCGCGGCTCCTATTCCGAGGACACGCTGCGCGCCAATGTCGACGACCTGCAGGCGATCAAATTCCGCCAGCGCATCCTGGTCGACGTGTCGAAGCGCGACCTCTCGACCACCATCCTCGGCGAGCCCGCCGCGATGCCGCTGATCCTGGCGCCGGTCGGGCTGACCGGCATGCAGTATGGCGACGGCGAAATCCACGCCTGCCGCGCCGCGCAGGCCGCGGGCGTCCCCTACACGCTGAGCACGATGTCGATCTGCTCGATCGAGGACGTCGCCGCCAATGTCGACAAGCCGTTCTGGTTCCAGCTCTACGTCATGAAGGACCGCGGCTTCATCAAGGCGCTGATCGAGCGCGCGATCGCCGCGAAATGCAGCGCGCTGGTGCTGACCGTCGACCTGCAGGTGATCGGCCAGCGCCATGCCGACATCAAGAACGGCATGACGGTGCCGCCGGAATGGTCGCTGTCGAAACTGGTCGATTTCGCCAGCAAGCCGGCCTGGGTCGCCGGCGTGCTGCGCGGCAAGCGCCGCACCTTTGGCAACCTGGTCGGCCACCTCAAGGGCACCGACGATATCACCGCGCTGGGCACGTGGATCGCGACCCAGTTCGACACTTCGCTGAACTGGAAAGACATCGAGTGGATCCGCAGCATCTGGCCCGGCAAGCTGATCCTGAAGGGCATTCTCGACGTCGAGGACGCCGAGGAAGCGGCGAAGACCGGCGCGCAGGCGCTGGTGGTCTCCAACCATGGCGGCCGCCAGCTCGACGGCGCGCCGTCCTCGATCGAGGTCCTGCCCGAGATCGTCGACGCCGTCGGCGCGCAGATGGAGATCATGTTCGACGGCGGCATCCGCTCCGGCCAGGACGTGATGCGGGCGCTGGCGCTCGGCGCCCAATCCTGCATGATCGGCCGCGCCTATATTCACGGCCTCGGCGCCTTCGGCGGCCCCGGCGTCGGCAAGGCGCTCGACATCCTGCGCAACGAACTCAGCGTCACCATGGGCCTGTGCGGCGTCAACACCATCGCCGAAATCGACGACCACGTGCTGGCGATTTGACTTGGTCATTCCGGGGCGCGCGACGCGCGAACCCGGAATCTCGAGATTCCGGGTCTGGTCCTTCGGACCATCCCGGAATGACG
>CALROE020000023.1:0-12252 GCA_943369715.1 Bradyrhizobium ivorense | reverse complement strand
GGGCGTGTTCGGGATCAACGACCGCGGCTATCGTTGCCGCGGCTATTATGATCGGCGTAATCGGTTTCACTGCTATCGGTAAGCCGTCATTGCGAGCGCAGCGAAGCAATCCATCTTGCCGAGCAAAGAAGGAATGGATTGCCTCGTCGCAAGAGCTCCTCGCAATGACGAGGCGCGTCAGTTCTTCAACCGATACCCGGTCTTGAAGATCCACCACACCGCGACCATGCAGATCGCGAGGAAGCCCAGCGTCATGCCGAGGCTCAGGGCCACGCTGACGTCGGCGATTTCGTAAAAGCTCCAGCGGAAGCCGGAGATCAGATAGACGACGGGGTTGAGCAGGGTGACGGTGCGCCAGCCCTCCGGCAGCATGTTGACGGAGTAGAAGCTGCCGCCGAGGAAGGTCAGCGGCGTCACCACCAGCATCGGGATCATCTGCAGCTTCTCGAAGCCGTCGGCCCAGATGCCGATGATGAAGCCGAACAGGCTGAAGGTCACCGCGGTCAGCACCAGGAAGGTCAGCATCCACCAGGGATGCATGATGTGCAGCGGCACGAACAGCGCGGCGGTGGCGAGAATGATCAGGCCGAGGATGATCGACTTGGTCGCGGCGGCGCCGACATAGCCGAGCACGATCTCGAAATACGACACCGGCGCCGACAACAGCTCATAGATGGTGCCGACGAATTTCGGAAAGTAGATGCCGAACGAGGCGTTGGCGATGCTCTGGGTCAGCACCGACAGCATCACCAGCCCCGGCACGATGAAGGTGCCGTAGCTGACGCCTTCGACCTCGGCGATACGCGAGCCGATCGCGGCGCCGAACACCACGAAATACAGCGAGGTCGACACCACAGGCGAGACGATGCTCTGCAGCAGCGTGCGCCAGGTGCGCGCCATTTCGAACAGGTAGATGGCGCGGACGGCCCTGAAATTCATGACGCCCTCACCAGGCTGACGAAGATGTCTTCCAGCGACGACTGGCTGGTATCGAGATCGGAGATCCGGATGCCGGCGGCCCGGAGGTCGCTGAGCAGGCTGGTGATGCCGGTACGTTCGCCCCTGGTGTCGTAATCATAGGTAACGGTACGGCCATCGTCGGACAGTTCGAGGTCATAGGCCGCAAGGCTGGCAGGGATCGCATCGACCTTGCTCTGCAGGTGCAGCTTCAGATGTTTCTTGCCGAGCTTCGCCATCAGGCCGGCCTTGTCCTCGACCAGGATGATCTCGCCCTTGTTGATGACGCCGATGCGGTCGGCCATCTCCTCGGCCTCTTCGATGTAATGCGTGGTCAGGATGATGGTGACGCCGGAGGCCTGCAGCGCCCGCACCACTTCCCACATGCCCTTGCGCAATTCGACATCGACGCCCGCGGTCGGCTCGTCGAGAAACAGGATCTGCGGTTCGTGCGACAGCGCCTTCGCGATCATCACCCGGCGCTTCATGCCGCCGGACAGCGTGACGATCTTGGAGTCCTTCTTGTCCCACAGCGACAGGTCCTTCAGAACCTTTTCGATATGGGCGGGATTCTTCGGCTTGCCGAACAGGCCGCGGCTGAAGCTGACGGTCGCCCACACCGATTCGAAGGCGTCGGTGTGCAGTTCCTGCGGCACCAGCCCAATCATCGAGCGCGCCGCGCGATAATCCCTGTTGATGTCATGACCGTCGACGGTGACGCGGCCTTCGCTGAGGTTGGCGATGCCGCAGATGATGCTGATCAGGGTGGTCTTGCCGGCGCCGTTCGGCCCCAGCAGCGCAAAAATCTCGCCGCGCTTGATCTCGAGATTGATGTTGTTGAGCGCCTTGAAACCGGAGCCATAGGTCTTCGACAGATTTGCAACGGAGATGATGGAAGTCATGCGGGGCTGATGATCTGGATCGGAAGGGTGGGTGGCTAAAGCGGCACTACGGCCGGCTTGAGGCAGACCCCTCAGGGGTGGGGAGGCAGACATAGGAACCGGGAGGTCGCAGCGCAATCGCTGTCGACGCAGAAGTATCGATTCGATGCCAAGGCATGATGGGAGACAGACCATTCGCAGCAAACGCAAGACATCACGATTTGGTGTCCGGGAGGCTCGCGCCACCTACCGCTGGGTGCCTGCAAAATTCACGAAAACAACCCCATGCAACAAGATGCCTAGACCAGCTCGCCCGGGTCCTTGGCGGCCTCGAAGCGGGACACGAGGTCGGCCGGCAGCGCCACCAGTTGCGCCGAACGGTCGATCGAACCACCAAGGATGGCGGCAGCGGCGATCTGTTTGGCGAGCCGCGTGTATTCGGACCAGACCAGATGGAGCATCAACGGCGGCTGCTCTCCGTTGGCAAGCATCTGCCCGCAGCGCTCATTGGCGCCTTCCGTCAGCCACCATCGTTGCGCCAATGTGACGAGTTTTCTGAAGTGGCGCAGCGTTCCGGTCTGCTGCGCCAACGGAACGCCGGCCAGCTCGGCGCAGTGGGTCAGCCAGTTGAGGCCGGCCACAATCGCAATCGAGAAATCGACCGTCGCGGTGCCGGTGAAGTCGATCACGGTCTTTTCATGCGGACGCTGGAACAGATAGCCGTCGATCATGTCGAGCTGCCGGGCGGCATCGGTCAGCAGCCCGAATTCGCTACCCGGCACTGCGATCACATACTGCATGGCCTCCAGCCTTGTGTGATCCCACACCGAGCCGACATCGCCGCTCGCATCCGCCAGTGTCCGCTTGCAGGCGGGATAGATCAGTTTGCCCTGGTCGATATCGGCGAGATAGCGGGGGACGCGCTGGCGGAGGTCTTCAAGCAGCGTGTCAGGTTGAGCGAGACCCGCCGGCGGTTGCTGCGCCGCCGGGCTCTTCTGCACTTTGGAATGCAACCAGCCGAACAAGTCATCGCCCCCGATCAAGGCTTCGTCCCGATGTTAGACGCGCCCGACGAAATGATCGACTGCCATTTTGGGTGCGCAACGTCACCCGGCGAGGCCGGGCCGGAACCTACTCCGCCGCGGGGGTCTCAGCGGGAAATTCGACGTACGCGATCACGGCGTCCTTGGCGTCTTCCAGAAACCCCGGATCGTTGCGTAGCTGCTCGATGGTGCTTGGCGGCTTGAAGCCGGTCGATCCATCCGGATTGATCCAGTCTTCAGCCGCAAAGGCCAACACGTCAGCAGCCTCCTCCATCGCTTCGTCGAAAGTGTCACCGCCGGTGATGACGCCGGGAAGATCGGGAAACGACACGCCATAGCAGCCATCGGCTTCCTTATGGACCAATGCGACATACTGCGGCATCGCGGTCTCCTACACCCGCTCCACGAAACTATCGACCACCTTCTTCTCGCCGGCCTTTTCGAACGCGATGGTGAGCTTGTTGCCGTCGATCTTCACCACGTTGCCGTAGCCGAATTTCTGGTGAAACACGCGGTCGGCCAGCGTGAATTCCGAGGTGGTGCCGGTGGATTTCGCGATCAGTTCGCCTTCGATGGTCATCGGGCCGCGCTTGGGAGAGAAGCCGCTGCCGCGCGAGCCTGACGTATCGCTGCGCGAATCCGAAGCATCGCTGCGCGAAGAGGAAAACGGCGACTGGCTTTCGTTGAAGCCGCCGCCGGCCTGGCCGCCGCCGCGGCCGCCATTCTGGTTGCGGGTGCGGTTGGCCTGGGCGCGCTGCCATCCCGGCGTCGAATAGCTGGAGCCGAAGGATTCGACGTTGTCGAAGCGCGACGGCCCGTAGCCGCTGCTGCCGCCCCAGCCGGAGCCGCCCTTCGATTCCGTGATCTCGACATTGTGCGCCGGCAATTCATCGAGGAAGCGCGACGGGATCGTGGTCGACCACGTGCCGTGAATCCGCCGGTTGGTAGCGAAATAGAGTTTGGCGCGGCGGCGCGCCCGCGTGATGCCGACATGGGCGAGGCGGCGCTCTTCTTCCAGTCCGGCGCGGCCCTGTTCGTCCAGCGTGCGCTGGCTCGGAAACAGGCCTTCCTCCCAGCCCGGCAGGAACACATTGTCGAATTCCAGCCCCTTGGCCGAATGCAGCGTCATCAGCGACACCGCGTCGTCCTCGGCGCCGCCGTCGCGGTCCATCACCAGCGAGATGTGTTCGAGGAAACCCTGCAGGTTCTCGAATTCCTCCATCGAGCGCACCAGCTCCTTGAGGTTTTCCAGCCGGCCGGCGGCGTCGGCGGAGCGGTCCTTCTGCCACATCTCGGTATAACCGCTCTCGTCGAGCACGATTTCGGCCAATTCAGTATGCGAGGTCACCTCACGCTGCACCCGCCAGCGATCGAAACTGGCGATCAGGCCGCGCAAGCTGCCGCGCGCCTTCGGTTTCAGTTCGTCGGTGTCGACCACGGCGCGGGCGGCCTCGAACAGTGGCATGCGGCGCTTGCGGGCGTGGTCGTGCAGCATCTGCACGGTGGCGTCGCCGAGGCCGCGCTTCGGTACATTGACGATGCGCTCGAAGGCGAGGTCGTCGGCCGGCGAGTTGATCACCCGCAAATAGGCCAGCGCATCGCGGACTTCGGCGCGCTCGTAGAAGCGGGGGCCGCCGATCACGCGATAGGGCAGGCCGAGCGTGACAAAACGGTCTTCGAACTCGCGCATCTGGAACGAGGCCCGCACCAGGATCGCGATGTCGTTGAGCTTGTGGCCGTCGCGCTGCAGCTGCTCGATTTCCTCGCCGATGGCGCGGGCTTCCTCTTCGGAATCCCAGGAGCCGGTGACGGTGACCTTCTCGCCGTCGACGTCCTCGGTGCGCAGCGTCTTGCCGAGCCGGCCTTCGTTGTGCGCGATCAAATGCGAGGCGGCGGCGAGGATGTGGCCGGTGGAACGATAGTTGCGTTCCAGCCGGATCACCTTGGCGCCGGGAAAATCGTGCTCGAAGCGCAGGATGTTGTCGACCTCGGCGCCGCGCCAGCCATAGATCGACTGGTCGTCGTCGCCGACGCAGCAGATGTTTTTCGGCGCGGTGAGGGGTGAGGGTAGTGCTGCATCGTCATTCCGGGGCGCGCCAGCAGGCGCGAACCCGGAATCCCGCGGTGGTTCATTTTCCTCTCGAGATTCCGGGTTCGCATCTTCGATGCGCCCCGGAATGACGGAAGAGAGCGGCGCGCCTGCTCTCGACGGCGCCTGCGACAACAGCCGCAGCCACAGATATTGCGCGACGTTGGTGTCCTGATATTCGTCGACCAGAATGAACTTGAAGCGGTGCTGGTATTGCCGGAGCACATCCGGATGCTCGCGGAACAGCCGGATGTTTTCCAGCAAGAGATCGCCGAAATCGGCGGCGTTGAGGATTTTCAGGCGTTCCTGATAGAGCGCATAGAGTTTTCCGCCGCGGCCGTTGCCGAACACCGCGGCTTCGCCCGGCGGCACCTGCGAGGGCGTCAGGCCGCGATTCTTCCAGCCGTCGATCAGGCCGGCCAGCATCCGCGCCGGCCAGCGCTTGTCGTCGATATTGTCGGCCGCCAGCAGCTGTTTCAGCAACCGGACCTGGTCGTCGACATCCAGCACGGTGAAATTGGATTTCAACTGCACCAGTTCGGCATGGGTGCGAAGGATGCGGCCGCCGATCGAGTGGAAGGTGCCGAGCCACGGCATGCCCTCGACGGCCTGGCCCAGCATCTGGCCGAGCCGCAGCTTCATCTCGCGCGCGGCCTTGTTGGTGAAGGTGACCGAGAGGATTTCGCCGGGGCGGGCGCGGCCCATGCTGAGGATGTGGGCGATCCGGCAGGTCAGTACCTTGGTCTTGCCGGTGCCAGCCCCGGCCAGCACCAGGACCGGTCCGTCCAGCGTCTCCACCGCCTCGCGCTGCTCCGGATTGAGGCCGGCGAGAAATTGCGGGACCGCGCTCGCCCGCGCGCGCGCGGCAATGCCCCCCGCCGCAGGCTGGTGCGCGGGGACATCGTGGTGGGGCAGCTTGTTCGGCTCGGTCATATGCGAATCGTCTTCCGCCCACGATGGCACCGCGGGGCCGTGAAGGGGAGCCTTCTTAGCAGGATTGAACGGCATATAGGGTTTTTGCGGCGGATTTGACAGGCTTTATCCCGTGCCAAAACGGACGCCGATTTGGTTCCCCTGACGTGACTTTGCTCCCGGCCGTCGTCGCCTGGCGCGCGGTCGCACCCAGGTCTGACCTGAGATCCTACTTCGAGGGCATCGCGACCTTGCGGCCGATGCCCTCGGGGCGAGGTACCGTAGAATGGGCTTTCGCCAGAGCGTCGATGCGGGCGCGAATGTCCGGCGGAAACGGTGCGGTCTTCCGCACATTCATGTCCATGTGAAGGGTCATGTTTTCCGACGTGGCGGACAGCCAGCCCTCGGTGGCGTGGCGCAATTCCTTGAAGGTGTGCAACCGCTTGTCATCGGCGGCGACCAGCAGGATCGACACCTGCACGGGATCGCCGAGATGAATCTCCCGCAAATACCGTACGTGGCACTCGGCGGTGAAGGTCGAGCAATTCCGCTCCTTCATGTAGCCGGGCCCGATCCCGATCCGGAGCCACAATTCGTCGATCGCCCGGTCGAACATCACATTGTAATAGGCCATGTTGAGATGGCCGTTGTAGTCGATCCATTGCGGCTCGATCTGCATCACGGAAGCCGGAAATGGCGCGGGCCGCTGCAGCACGTCGTCGCCGGCATCAATCATCGTCATCGCGCATTCCCGTCGGTTCGAACCATGCTCTCTTGACCCCTCATATATCCTTTGCCACGGTCGTCTCAAAGCCGGGGAGGAATTTTGCGTGGCGACAACGATAACCAACCATCCGAAGCGGCCGGAGCCGCGGGCGCTGAAGGGCGCCATTGACGCGCTGGCCGCGCGGTTCGGCAACCGGCTGATCACCTCGCAGGCGGTGCGCGACCAGCATGCCCATACCACGACCTGGCTGCCCTCGCAGCCGCCGGACGCGGTTGTCATGGCGCAGGAAACCCCTGACATCCAGGACGTGGTGCGGATTTGCGCCCAGTTCGGCGTTCCCGTGATCGCCTTCGGGACGGGCACCTCGCTGGAGGGGCAGGTCAACGCGCCGGCCGGCGGAATCTGCATCGATCTGCGCGACATGAACAAGGTGCTTGCCGTCCACGCCGAGGATCTGGACTGCGTGATCGAGCCCGGCGTCACCCGCAAGGCGCTCAACGAGCATTTGCGCGACCAGGGCGTGTTCTTCCCGATCGACCCCGGCGCCGACGCCTCGCTGGGCGGCATGGCGTCGACGCGCGCCTCCGGCACCAATGCCGTGCGCTACGGCACCATGCGCGACAATGTGCTGGCGCTCAAAGTGGTGCGCGGCGACGGCGAGATCATCACCACGGGTACAAGGGCGAAGAAATCCTCGGCCGGGTACGATCTGACGCATCTGTTCGTCGGCGCCGAAGGCACGCTCGGCATCATCTCCGAGCTCACGATCAAACTGCGCGGCATTCCCGAAACCATCGCCGCGGCGGCGTGTTCGTTCGAGACCGTGCGCGGCGCCTGCCAGGCCACCATTCTGGCGATCCAGACCGGCATTCCCGTCGCGCGTATCGAGTTGCTCAACGCCGAGCAGGTGCGGGCCTGCAATTCCTATTCGAAACTGACGCTGCCGGAGACGCCGCTGTTGCTGCTGGAATTCCACGGCAGCGAGAACGAGGTCGCCGAGCAGTCGAAGAATTTCAGCGAAATTGCCAAAGAATGCGGCGGCGGCGATTTCACCTGGACCACGCGGCCCGAGGACAGGACAAAACTGTGGCAGGCGCGGCACGACGCCTACTGGTCGGTCAAGGCGCTGCGGCCCGGCGCCGGCGTGGTGGCGACCGACGTGTGCGTGCCGATCTCGCGGCTGGCCGATTGCGTCACCGAAACCGAAGAAGATCTGAAGCGCCTCAATTTGCTGTCGCCGATCGTCGGCCACGTCGGCGACGGCAATTTCCACTGCTCGCTGGTGTGCGACGTCGACAACGCGGAAGAAATGGCGCGCGGCGAGGACTTCATGCACCGGCTGGTCGAGCGCGCCCAGGCGATGGGCGGCACCTGCACCGGCGAGCACGGCATCGGGCAGGGCAAGCAGAAATATCTCGAAGCCGAACTCGGCGCCGAGGCGATCGCCGCCATGCGCGCCGTCAAGGCGGCGCTCGATCCGCAGAACATTTTCAATCCAGGAAAGATCTTGCCGGCGGTGTAGGGCCTCAGGTGTACCACTCACCGGCCGCAAGGCTGCCCTGTGCTCATCCAGGCGGGCCAATCTTCGGGGCGTGGCGATGCGGTGGTTTGGCAAGAACGAGCGCAAGGAAATCTGGGACGAGGCGATTCAATGGCCGATCGGCGACATCGAGGCCGCGAGGAAAATACGTGACATCTGCCGTTCCGCAGCCGATAGCGCCGAAAAAATTCGCGGCCTCGCCGGTCCGCCGACGCGCAAGAAAGACAGATACCACGCCGATCGATACGAGCGCGCGGCCAGGGCCGCGATGGAGATCGCGATGAAGATTTCCGACGAACTGATGCGCGATGCGTCGGTCCGTCAGATCGTGGACCTCTGCATGAGCGCGAACAATCTCAAGACAGCGCGCATCCTGTTTCGCGCCATCCAGGCGGTCTCGATCCGGGAAGCCGCGTTTGGCGACCATCCGACGCTGCGGGAGTGAGCGTTGCTCTGCGAGGAGGGTCGCGCGAAGCGGCGCTGGAGGTCTTGACGTCGTCATTCCGGGATGGTGCGTTAGCACCAGACCCGGAATGACTTGATGAAAATGCGCCTTCCCTTCTTCTACGGCTGGGTCATCGTCGTGGTGACGTTCGTCACCATGGCGATCGGCGTCAATGCGCGCACCGCGTTTTCGCTGTTCTTCCCGCCGATCGTCGACGAGTTCGGCTGGGAACGCGGTATCACCGCGGGCGCCTTCTCGTTTGGTTTTGTCGTTTCCGCCGCGGTCAGCCCGCTGATCGGGCGGCTGATGGACAAGTACGGCCCGCGCGGGGTGATGGAAACAGGTGTCGCGCTGATGGCGGCAGGCCTGCTGCTGGCGCCGCTGACGACGCAGCCCTGGCATTTGTATCTGACCATCGGCGTCATGGTCGGCGCCGGCAGCGTCTGTCTCGGCTATTCCGGCCAGTCGCTGTTTCTGCCGAACTGGTTCATTCGTCGCCGCGGCCTCGCCATGGGACTGGCCTTCGCCGGCGTCGGCATCGGCTCCGTCACCCTGCTGCCGTGGGTGCAACTGATGATCGAGCAGACCGGCTGGCGCACCGCCTGCACCGCGATGGGCATCATGGTCCTGATCGTGCTGGCGCCGATCAACCTGATGCTGCGCAAGCGGCCCGAGGATATCGGCCTGTTGCCGGACGGCGATGCCGCCCCGACGGCGACGTCCGCAAAGCCGGTTTCCAACATCGTCGATCCGGTCTGGGCCGCCACCGACTGGACGCTGCGGCGCGCGCTGCGCACCGCGCGCTTCTGGTGGATCTCATCAGGCTATTTCTGCGGATTGTACGTCTGGTACGCGGTGCAGGTACACCAGACCAAGTATCTGCTCGACATCGGTTTCAGTCCGACCGTCGGGGTCTGGGCCCTGGGCGTGGTCAGCCTGCTCGGCATTCCCGGCCAGATCTGGCTCGGGCATCTGTCCGACCGGGTGGGCCGTGAATGGATCTGGGCCGTGAGCTGCCTCGGCTTTGCGATCTGCTTCGCGGCGCTGATCGCGCTGAAATTCTATCCGACCCTGCTGCTGGTCTACCTGATGATCCTGGCGCAGGGCGCGCTCGGCTACGGCCTGACCTCGATCATGGGCGCGGTGGTGCTGGAGATCTTTCAGGGCAAGCAGTATGGCAGCATCTTCGGCACCATCATGCTGGCAGCATTGGCGGGCGGCGCCGCGGGGCCCTGGCTCACTGGATTGCTGCACGACCTCACCGGAAATTACACCATCGCGTTTGCGATCGGGATTGCGGTGAGCGTGCTGTCGGCGGTCGCGATCTGGCAGGCGTCGCCCCGCAAGGTGCGCGCCGTTGCCGGCCAGATGCACAAGGCGCACGGCTGAGCCGCGCGAGCCTTCGTCAGGCCGACGTAATTCCCATCGCACGCTGCAGATCGCCGATGGCGCGCAGAAAACTGTCGGCCGGCGTGGTCTCCGGATCGATCAGGCGGTGCAGGCGAAAGCCGTCCTCCATGGCGAGAACAACCGCACCGGTCCACGCCGGATTCAGGGCCGGATTCCTGCCGCTGTTCTTCGACGTGGTCTCGACGATATCGGCGATCAGTTTGCGCCGGGCGCGCAGCCGCTTGGCGAGTTCGGGCCGGCGCTTTTCTGCGCGCGCCACGAACAGGATCATCTCCATGTGCAGCAGCGGAGAACGACCGAGTGGATCCTGCTGAGTGCGGTCCATGGTCTTCAGCGCGTCGAGGAAATCGGCGAGGTTCTTGTGCCTGGCGAGTAGATTGTGCATGCGCTGAATCGATTGCTCGACGTGATCCTCGAGCATGGCGATGATCAGTTCGTCCTTGCTCTTGAAATTCGAGTAAAACGCCCCGCGGGTAAAACCGGCCGCGGCGGCGATGGTTTCGATGCTGGCGCCGCCGATGCCATGTTCCTCGAACACCCGCGCCGCCGCCTCGAACAGCTTCTCGCGGGTATCGTCGCGGGTCGGTCGTGTTCGGACTCTTGACATCGGTCGATTTTACGTCAAAATGCAACTCGATACAACAGTGTATCCAATTTCAAATGGTCCGGACGCAACCGGTCCGGCCCCGAGGACGCCAATCCGCCCGAATGTGCGGACAATTCAGCGCGATAACGAATTTGAGGTCACCATGAACGAGCATGTTCAGACTGCGGCCAGCGCGCCGCTGTTCAATCCGCTGGCGCCGGAATTCATTCGCGATCCCTATCCGCATTACGCGCGGCTGCGTACCACCGATCCGATGCATCTGACGCCGCTCGGCATGTATGTCGCGAGCCGTCACGCCGAGGTCAGCCTGGTGATACGCGATAAGCGCTTCGGCAAGGATTATCCCGAACGCACCAAGCGCCGCTATGGCCCTGACATCATGCAGGAGCCGATGTTCCGCAGCTTCGCCCTCACGATGCTGCAGCAGGACCCGCCGGATCATACCCGCCTGCGCGGCCTGGTGGTGAAGGCGTTCACCGCGCGCCGGGTCGAGGACATGCGCCCGCGCATCCAGCGGATCGTCGACGAGACGCTCGACCGGCTCATTCCGCAGGGGAAGATGGAGCTGATCGAGGATTTCGCCTTCCGTCTGCCGGTCACCATCATTTGCGACATGCTCGGGATCCCCGAGGAGCATCGCGAGATGTTCTATACCGGCTCGCGCAACAGCGGCCGTATCCTCGAGCCGGTGCCGCTGTCGCCGGAAGAGATCAAGCAGGGCAACGCCGCCAACGCGATGACCGAGATGTATTTCCATCAATTGTTCGAGCTGCGGCGGAAGAATCCGGGCGACGATCTGACGACGCAACTGGTGCAGGCCGAGGAAGACGGCAGCAAGCTTTCCAACGAGGAGATGACCGCCAACATCGTGCTCTTGTTCGGCGCCGGACACGAGACCACCGTCAACCTGATCGGCAACGGTCTCCTGGCGCTGCATCGGCATCCCGACCAGCTGGCCCTGCTCAAGGCCAATCCGGCCCTGATCACCAACGCCATCGAGGAATTCCTGCGCTACGATTCTTCCGTACAAATGACCGGCCGGGTGGCGCTGGAGGACATCGACGATCTCGGCGGCAAGAAAATCCCGAAGGGCGAAAGCGTGCTGTGCCTGCTGGGTTCGGCCAACCGGGATCCGGCGGTCTATCCCGACCGGCCGGACAGCCTCGACATCACCCGGCCGAAGATCCGTCCGCTGTCGTTCGGCGGCGGCATCCATCTCTGCCTCGGCGCCCAGCTGGCGCGAATCGAGGCAGAGGTGGCGATCGCGACCCTGCTGCGGCGGCTGCCCGATCTGAAGCTGGATGACGCCGAGAATCCGGAATGGCGGCCGTCTTTCGTGCTGCGCGGCCTCAAGCAGCTGCCCGCCAGCTGGTAAGGGCGTCGTGACGGCTTCCTGCGCGGAGCCGTCGCAGGCAATGCTGTGACTTCGCCATAGTTGCCTCTATATATGGACCTGCTCCGGCGTTGATTTCAGCGTGCGGCGGGTGGGCCGTTCCGGCCGCCATCGCGCCGGGGCGTGCCCAAAGGGAGACGCCGTGCAGACGACGCTGCTCGGACTGGCGATTGCCTTTATCATCGCGCTGGTGGCCGCGCTGATCGGCCCGTACTTCATTGACTGGAACCAGTTCCGGCCGCAATTCG
>CALROE020000022.1:0-12310 GCA_943369715.1 Bradyrhizobium ivorense | reverse complement strand
GCGATCGAGATAGATGACGAGTTCGCCGGCTCGGGCGATCGCGACCAGTTCGTGGAGCTCCGAAACTGCTTCGGCGCGCGGCGCCAGATTGGCGATGGTCGCCGGAGGCGGCGCGGCATGATCATGACCCTCGTGGGCCGGCAGCGGGCCGGCTCCGAAAATGGATGCGAAGGCTGCCACGCCGAGCGCGGCACGAAACGTAAAAAACATCGGAAATCCCTTACCTGACAGAAGGCTTCATCGCGCGGATGGCCTGCGAAGCAGGACCGCGGCGATGTCGTCACTCAGGCGAGGGGTCGAGGGGGTTTGCGCAGACCTTGGGGGACCACTCCGCGAACGGAAGCCGGGCGCGCAAAGCCGATGCGAAGCGAGCAGGCCTTGGAGGGAAGACTGGGCGAAACCGCCGCCAGCGCGGCGCCGCAGCAACCGGTATATCCGCAGCAGCCCATCACGCAGGCGTCGGCCATGGAAGGCAGCGCGCCCGGGGTGTTCCGGGCCGTGGCCTCGGCCTCGGCGGCAGGCTCGGACAGCGCGGCCCGATTCGCAGCCACGTTTTCGGCGGGGGAAATCGAATGGGCGTTGCCCGCCGCCGTGCCGTGCGCGTGAAGGCTGTGCCCTTGATGGTGTCCATCGGGCCCGTGACCGACATGGGCGTTGGCGCCGACCGATGCGAATTGAACGGCGATCAAAAGGATCGCCGCTCCGACTATCCGCCAAACTGTTCCGATCGAAGTCATGCGCAACTGCTACTATATGATCCGGGCCAAGTGAACAAGCGAAGGCAACAACGGATGAAATCGCGGTAAATGCATCGTGATCGTCTCGATCAACGGTCCGATCGGCCGATGACGGCCATCAATTCCGCGATCTTCTCCCGCTGATCGGCCTTGTTGCCGCTGGTGATCGCGTGCTCGACGCAATGCGATACATGGTCCTTGAGCACTTCCTCCTCGACGCGCCGCAGCGCTGCCCGCACCGCCGAAATCTGCGTGACGATGTCGATGCAGTAGCGGTCCTCGTCGACCATTTTGGACAGGCCGCGGACCTGGCCCTCGATCCGGCTCAGCCGCTTTTGACACGACGTCTTGATGTCTTTTCGCATGCGGTCTATATACCCCTACTGGGTATGGGTTGCAAGTGACCCCGTGGAGAAACGCGATGACTGCCGCCAAGAGCGCCAATACAGACGATGCCGCAACGGGTTCCAGCTGCGGCTGCTCGGCCAAGCCGGCACCGGCCAAGGCAACGGCAAAGACCGGGTGTTGCGGCGGCGGTCACGATCACGCCGGCCATGCCCATCACGACCACGGCCATGCCGGCCACCATGCCGCTGGCGCCGCCAACGCGCGCGATCCCGTCTGCGGCATGACGGTCGATCCCGCGACCAGCAAGCATCGCTTCGATTACGACGGCCAGACCTTCCATTTCTGCTCGGCCGGCTGCCGCACCAAATTCGCTGCCGACCCCAAGGCTTATCTCGGCGGCAACAAGCCGAAGGCCCAAGAGACCCAAGCGCCGGAAGGCGCTGTTTACACCTGCCCGATGCATCCGCAGATCCGCCAGGTCGGTCCCGGCAGCTGCCCGATCTGCGGCATGGCGCTGGAGCCTGAAGTGGCCAGCCTCGATACGCCGCCAAATCCCGAACTTGCGGACATGACGCGGCGGTTCTGGATCGGCGGTGTGCTGTCGCTGCCGGCGGTGGTGCTGGAAATGGGTGGTCACCTCGTCGGTGGGCATGGCTGGGTCGACCCGACCCTGTCGAACTGGATTCAGTTTGTATTTGCCACGCCCGTGGTGCTGTGGGCGGGCTGGCCATTCTTCGTGCGCGGCTGGCAATCGCTGCTCACCCGCAATCTCAACATGTTCACCTTGATCGCGATCGGCACCGGCGTGGCCTATGTCTACAGCCTCGTCGGGACGTTCGCACCCGGGCTGTTCCCGGCGACTTTCCGAGGCCATGGCGGCGCGGTGGCGGTCTATTTCGAATCCGCGGCGGTCATTACCGTGCTCGTGCTGCTTGGCCAGGTGCTGGAGTTGCGCGCCCGCGAGGCGACCTCAGGCGCGATCAAGGCGCTGCTCGAACTGGCGCCCAAAACCGCGCGCCGGATCGGCGAGGACGGCGCCGATCATGAGGTGCAGATCGACAGCCTGCAGGTCGGCGATCATCTGCGGGTCCGGCCGGGCGAAAAGGTGCCGGTCGACGGCATCCTGCTCGAGGGCCGCTCCTCGCTCGACGAATCGCTGGTCACAGGCGAATCGATGCCGGTCACCAAGGAAGCCGGCGGCAAAGTGATCGCGGGCACACTCAACCAGTCCGGCAGCTTCGTGATGCGCGCCGACAAGGTCGGGCGCGACACGCTGCTTTCGCAGATCGTCAAGATGGTCGCGGAAGCGCAGCGCTCGCGCGCGCCGATCCAGCGGCTGGCCGATCGGGTCGCCGGCTGGTTCGTGCCGACCGTGATCGCGGTGGCGCTGATCGCCTTCGCCGCCTGGGCCTGGTTCGGCCCGGAGCCGCGGATGGCGTTCGGGCTGGTGGCCGCCGTCAGCGTGCTGATCATCGCCTGCCCCTGCGCGCTCGGGCTGGCCACGCCGATGTCGATCATGGTCGGGGTCGGACGCGGCGCGCAGGCCGGTGTCCTGATCAAGAACGCCGAATCCCTGGAGCGCATGGAAAGGGTCGACACGCTTGTGGTCGACAAGACGGGAACGCTGACCGAAGGCAAGCCGAAGGTGGTCGCGATCGTTGCGGCGGCGGGATTCGACGAAGGCGAAATCCTGCGGCTCGCCGCCAGCGTCGAGCGCGCCAGCGAGCACCCGCTCGCCGACGCCATCGTGCGGTCGGCGAAGGAAAAAAATCTCGATGTGAGCAAGGTGGAGGAATTCGACTCGCCGACCGGCAAGGGCGCCACCGGCAAGGTCGACGGCAAGACCGTGCTGCTTGGCAATGCCAACTTCCTGTCGTCGCTCGGCGTCGAGAGCCAGTCGCTGAACGAGGAGGGTGAACGCCTGCGCGGCGACGGCGCCACCGTCATCAATATCGCGGTCGACGGCAGGCTGGCGGGGCTGTTTGCGATCGCCGATCCGGTCAAGCCATCCACCCCGGACGCCCTGAGGGCGCTCGCCGCCGAGGGCATCAAGGTCATCATGCTGACCGGCGACAACCGCACCACCGCCAACGCCATCGCGCGGCAACTCGGCATTACCGATGTCGAGGCCGAAGTGCTGCCGGATCAGAAGAGCGCCGTCGTCGCCAAGCTGCAGAAGGCGGGCCGGATCGTCGCCATGGCCGGCGATGGCGTCAACGACGCCCCGGCGCTCGCCGCCGCCGAAGTCGGCATCGCCATGGGCACCGGCACCGACGTCGCCATGGAGAGCGCCGGCATCACATTGCTGGGCGGCGATCTCGGCGGCATCGTCCGCGCCCGCCGGCTCTCGCAGGCCACCATGAGCAACATCCGGCAGAATCTGTTCTTTGCGTTCATCTACAACGCCGCCGGCATCCCGATTGCCGCGGGCATTCTCTATCCGACGTTCGGCCTGCTGCTGTCGCCGATCATCGCCGCCGCGGCGATGGCGCTGTCGTCGGTGAGCGTGGTCGGCAATGCCTTGCGATTGCGAATGACGCGCTTGTAAGCTAGCCACAGACCATCGGAGATTCCATTCCGAGGCCAGTGGAGCAATGCATGGCTAATTTCACTCCGTTATCGGCGGCGATCGGCGGCGCGCTGATCGGTCTTTCCTCGGTCCTGCTGATGCTGCTGACCGGCCGCATCGCCGGCATCAGCGGTATCTTCGGCGGCCTGCTGAATCCCAGGAGCAGCGAGATCGGCTGGCGCATCGCCTTCATCGCCGGGCTCATTCTGGCGCCGCTGCTGGCGGGCCTGATCGGCCATGGGATGCAGCCACCACAGATGCCGGCGAGCTGGGCCGTCATCATTGTGGCGGGCCTATTGGTCGGCTTCGGCACCCGGCTTGCCGGCGGCTGCACCTCCGGCCACGGGATCTGCGGAATGGCCCGGTTGTCCGCCCGCTCCATCGCCGCGACCATCATCTTCATGGTCGTCGCCATCGCGACCGTCGCGCTCACTCATCACGTGTTCGGAGCCTGAGCCATGGCGATGATCGCATCCTTGCTGTGTGGCTTGATATTCGGCGCCGGCCTGCTGATTTCGGGAATGGTCCAGCCGAGCAAGGTTCTGGCGTTTCTCGATATTTTCGGGGCATGGGACCCAAGCCTCGCCATCGTGATGATCGCGGCGCTCGCCGTGTCTGTGCCGGGATTCATGCTGGCGAAGGGCCGTTCGCGACCGCTGCTGGCGGCTCGAAATCTCTGGCCGAGCAGGGACGATATCGACCGGCCGCTCGTGATCGGATCCGCCATGTTCGGATTGGGCTGGGGTCTCGTCGGATTGTGCCCGGGGCCGGCCCTGGAAAGCCTCGCAACGCTGTCGCCCGGCGTAATCGTGTTCGTTGCGGCGATGGCCGCGGGCATGGTTCTGCGTGACCTCTGGCAAAGGTCGCGGCCCGCGAAGCCGCGGGAAGAGGCGCTGGCCCGACGGCCCAGCTAGCCTCTTCACTGTCCTGCGGTTTCGCCGGTCGGCGTCTGCGGCTTGGTGTCGCGAAGCGCGATGTAGATCGCGGGAATCACGAGCACGGTGAGCAATGTCGACGACGCCAATCCGAACAGCAGCGAAATCGCCAGCCCCTGGAAGATCGGATCGAGCAGGATCGTCGCGGCGCCGATCATGGCGGCCAGCGCGGTCAACAGGATCGGCTTGAAGCGCACGGCGCCGGCTTCCAGCACGATGTCGCGCATCGACCTGTTTTCACCGCCGCTGTGGCGGATGAAGTCGACCAGCAGGATCGAGTTGCGGACGATGATGCCGGCCAACGCGATGAACCCGATCATGGACGTCGCGGTGAACGGCGCGCCCAGCAGCCAGTGGCCGATCAGGATGCCGATCAACGTCAGCGGAATCGGCGTCAGGATCACCAGCGGCAGGCGGAAACTGCGGAACTGGGCCACGACCAGCACGTAGATGCCGAGAATCGCGGCGCCGAATGCCGCGCCCATGTCGCGGAACGTGACATAGGTGATCTCCCATTCGCCGTCCCATAACAGCGTCGGGCGGGATTCGTCGGACGGCTGGCCATGCAGAGCGATCACCGGCTTCTGCAGCTTGCCCCAATCATGCGCCTCGATGCGGTCGGCGACCGCCAGCATGCCGTAGAGCGGCGCCTCGAAGCGGCCCGCCAGCTCGGCCATCACCATGTCGGCGAAGCGGCCATCGCGGCGGAAAATCTGCGGCGAGCCTTCCTCGACCGTCGCCTTCACCAGCTGGCCGAGTTCGACGACGGTCTTGCTGCCGGGAAGCGTGTTGGCGGGCACCGGCGTCGAGGCCAGCGCCTCGGTCCAGGCAAGGTCGCGCTTCGGCAGCCGGACCGCGATCTCGATCGGATTGCGGTCTTCTCCGCGGTGCGAATAGCCCACCGACACGCCGCCGAACAGCGTCTGGATGGTGTCGTAGACGTCGCGCTGCTCGACGCCGAAGAATTCGAGCCGGTCCTGGTCGATCGACAACCGCAGCCGCGGCCGCTTCTGCCCGATCGAATCGTCGATATCGACGATGAACGGCACTTCGGCGAAGATCTTCTTCAGCTCGCCGGTCACGGCGCGGCGGGTTGCCGCATCGGGCCCGTAGATCTCGGCCAGCAGCGTCGCCAGCACCGGCGGTCCCGGCGGCACTTCAACCACCTTGATGCTGGTGCCCGCGGGAACGCTGACGGCCTTCAGGCGCTGCCGCAGGTCGAGCGCGATATCATGGCTGGCGCGTTTGCGATCGGAGCGCGCGGCAAGATTGACCTGCAGTTCACCCAGTTCCGGCCGCTCGCGCAGATAATAGTGCCGCACCAGGCCGTTGAAATTGAACGGCGCCGGCGTACCGGCATAGGACTGCACCGACGTGATCTCGGGCAGGCCGCGGGCGATGTCGGCGGCGGCAAACAGCGTCCGCTCGGTATCTTCGAGACTGGCCCCCTCCGGCAGGTCGACGACGACGGCGATCTCGGACTTGTTGTCGAACGGCAGCAGCTTGACCGTCACCGACTTGGTGGCGAACAGGGTCATCGACAGCAAAGTCGCGACTCCGACGCCGATCAGGAAGATCCAGGCCGATCGTTTGCTGGCAACGATCGGAGTTGCGAAGCGGCGATAGAGGCGCCCAAGCGCGCCCTCGTCATGCGCGGCATGCGCTGCGCTCGCAACGCCCTCCTTCGGCGCCAGCCGCAGCATCAGCCACGGCGCCACCACCATCGCCACGAAGAACGAGAACAGCATCGCGGCGGACGCATTGGCCGGAATCGGCGCCATATACGGGCCCATCAGCCCCGATACGAACAGCATCGGCAGCAGTGCTGCCACCACGGTCAGGGTCGCCACCACGGTCGGATTGCCGACCTCGGCGACGGCCTCGATGGTGGCCTGCAGCCGTGGCCGGCCGTCCCGCATCGCCCAGTGGCGGGCGATGTTCTCGACCACCACGATGGCGTCGTCGACCAGGATGCCGATCGAAAAGATCAGGGCGAACAGGCTGACGCGGTTGATGGTGTAGCCCATCAGGTTGGCGGCAAACATCGTCAGCAGGATGGTGGTCGGAATCACCACCAGCGTGACCAGCGCCTCGCGCCAGCCGATCGCGATCGCGATCAGCACCACGATCGAGATGGTCGCGAGACCGAGGTGGAACAGCAGTTCGTTGGCCTTCTCGTTCGCGGTCTCGCCATAGTCCCGCGTAACGGTGACGACGACATCGTCGGGGATCAGGCGCGATTTCAGGCCTTCGAGCCGGTGCGTGATTTCCTCGGAAACCACCACCGCGTTGGCGCCGGCGCGCTTGGCCAGCGCCAGGCTGACCGCGGGCACGCGTTCCCACTTGCCCTTGCCGTCGCGCGCATCGTTCCAGACGCGGTGCTCGGTCGCATTGGGCCCGATCACGACGCTGGCGACGTCCTTGACGTAGACCGGGCGTCCGTCCCGCGTCGAAATCAACAACAGCCCGATGTCGGGAATGCCGGCCAGGGTCTGGCCCGCCGAGACGCTCCGGACGGTGCCGGCGTCGCGGACCTGTCCGGCCAGGAACGAGCGGTTGGCGTCCTTCACCTTGGCGACGAGTTGCTGCAGCGTGACGCCGAACAGCGACAGTTTCTCCGGATCGGGCTCGACCCGGATTTGCTGGGCGCCGCCGCCGGAAATGTAGGTCAGGCCGATGCTGTCGACCTTCATCAGTTCCGAGCGCAGCTTGTCGGCGAGTTCGTAAAGGTCCTTGTCCGTCCACCGGTCGGCGGCGTCCGGCTTCGGCGCAAGCGTCAGCACGGTCACGGCGACGTCGTTGATGCCGCGGCCGACGATCAGGGGTTCGGGGATGCCCACCGGGATGCGGTCGAGATTGGCGCGGATTTTCTCGTGAACGCGGAGGATGGCGTCCTCGGACTTGGTTCCGACCAGAAAGCGCGCGGTGACCAGGACGCGGTCGTCCTCGGTCTGGCTGTAAACGTGCTCGACGCCGTCGATGCCCTTGACGATCGATTCGAGCGGCTTGGTGACCAGTTCGACCGCATCCGGCCCGCGCAGTCCGTCCGCATTGACGCGGATGTCGACCATGGGGACGCTGATCTGCGGCTCTTCCTCGCGCGGAATCACGACCACGGCGATCAGGCCGACGACCAGCGACGCCAGCAGGAACAGCGGCGTCAGCGGCGAACCGATGGTGGCGCGGGTCAGGCGGCCCGACAATCCGAGATTCACGGCTGCACCAGCTGGTCGCCGGGACGAATGCCGGACAGGATTTCGAGACCATTGGGCATATCAGGGCTGGCCAGTTGGCGCCCACGCTGCACCGGCGCGCTGATGGTGCGGTCGGCCTGGCGGATCTGGACGTAATCGATGCCATAGCGCGTGGTGACGTAATTCGACGGGATCACCAACGCCTTGCGCTCGCCGCCGGAGATCCAGACGCGCAGGCGGTCGCCGACGAAATACTCTCCGAGATTTTCAACGGTGGCGTCCGCGATTACACGGCCGTCCTCGATCTGCGGATAGACCAGATCGATCACCCCTGATTTAGGGCTCTGGTCGCCGAATTCGGCGCCGTCGACCCGGATCCTGTCGCCGGCCTTCAGGAAGCGGGCGTGCCGCTCCGGCACCCGCAGCCTCAATTTGAAATTCTGCTGCGCAATCATCGCGACGGGGTCGCCCGGCAATACGACGGAACCGACGGCGACCAGCTTCTTCAGCACCCGGCCGCCGGCCGGCGCCAACACCTGGCCCTCGTTGAACTGCTGCTGTACCACCGCGCGTTCGGCGGTCTTCGCCCGCAGCCCGTTATCCGCCACGTTGAGCGCGGTGCGCGCCTCATCGAGCCTGATCCGCGGCAGCGTGCCGCGCTCCACCAGGCCCTCGATCCGGGTGAAATCGATCTGCGCCTGGCTCGCCTGCGCCTGCAGGGCGTCGATCTGCGCGTCCAGCGATTTCATCTGCAGCGCAAGCTTGTCGTCACCGATCGTTGCGATGGCCTGGCCACGCGTCACCGGATCGCCTTCGCGGACGTTGAGTTGAACGATGGTGCCGCCGATCCGGCCGCGGGCCGGAACCACACTGATGCTCTCGACGGTGGCAAATACCGCCTTCTCGTCCGCGACCGGCCGCAGGGCCACATCAAGGGTTTCGCCGGCGACGGCACTCGCGCTCAGTGCGGCCGCGACCAATATTCCCAGGGAGATCAATCCACGCATCAGAGTAGCCTTTCCGCCGCTGGCGGTTTTCCGAGTACTTCTCGTTGAAAGTCGCCGCAGCGACGTTGACCTGCCTCAAGGCGCCGCCTGTGCGCCGCTATAATTTGGCTTTCGTCTTTCTGACCTTCGGCGGCGCGCAATAGACCTGATAGAGCGTTTTCAGGATCTCGCGCGCGGGGTCGCTGGCGATCGAATAGTAGATCGTCTGGGCATCGCGCCGCGCCGCCACCAGGCCGTCCTTGCGGAGCAGCGCGAGATGCTGGGACACCGTCGAATCGCGAAGACTGAGGAATTCGGCGAGATCGCCCACCGAGCGCTCGCTGTCGATCAGCTGGCAGACGATCAGCAGCCGATGCCGGTTGGACAACGCCTTCAAGAGGTCGCTGGCCTGATCGGCGGCGGATTCCATGATCGCACTATCTATTTTCATACTTGCGTATATACGAGAGTTCGAATATATAGTCAAGCGACGCGGCCAACGGACCGGAGAAAACCGGCGCAGCCGTCCACAGGGGAATGCAGCCAACGGAGGCGATCATGTCGGAAGTTGTCGTTATCGGAGCCGGCCTCAGCGGAACGCTGATGGCCTATGAACTGTTGCCGCAGCTGGGGAAGAACGACCGCCTGACCGTGGTTTCCCAGGGGCCGGTCTATCACTTCGTCCCTTCCAATCCCTGGGTCGCGATCGGCTGGCGCAAGCGCGCCGACATCGAGATCGACCTCGTCGACATCATGAAGCGCAAGGGCGTGCGGCTGCTGACGCAGGGCGCGCAGCGCGTGCATCCCACGGAAAACCGGATCGAGCTCTCGGACGGCGTTTCGATCGATTACGATTACCTGGTGGTGGCCACCGGGCCGGAACTGGCCTTCGACGAGATCCCCGGGCTCGGGCCGGACGGCCACACCCAGTCGATCTGCCATGTCGATCACGCCACCCACGCCAAGGATGCGTTCGAAAAGCTGGCCGCCAACCCGGGGCCGGTGGTGATCGGCGCCGTGCAGGGCGCCTCATGCTTCGGGCCGGCCTACGAATTCCTGTTCATCCTGGAAACCGAGTTGCGCCGCCGCAAGCTGCGCGATCGCGTGCCGATGACCTTCGTCACCTCGGAGCCCTATATCGGCCATCTCGGCCTCGACGGGGTCGGCGACACCAAGGGCCTGCTCGAAAGCGAAATGCGCGAGAAGCATGTCAAATGGATCACCAACGCACGGGTGAAGGGCGTCGAACCAGGCAAGATGACGGTCGAGGAGATCGCCGACGACGGTTCGATCCGCAAGACCCACGAATTGCCGTTTTCCTACTCGATGATGCTGCCGGCGTTTCGCGGCGTCGGCGCCATCAGGGGCATCGAGAAGCTGACCAATCCCCGCGGTTTTGTCATCGTCGACAAGCATCAGCGCAATCCGGCGTTTCCGAACATCTTCGCGATCGGCGTCTGCGTGGCGATTGCCCCGGTCGGCGCCACCCCGGTCCCGGTCGGCGTGCCGAAAACCGGCTTCATGATCGAATCGATGGTGACGGCGACGGCGATGAATATCGGCGCACTGCTCAAGGGCAAGGAGCCGGTAGCGCAACCGACCTGGAATGCGATCTGCCTCGCGGATTTCGGCGACTCCGGCGTCGCCTTCCTGGCGCAGCCGCAAATCCCGCCGCGCAACGTCAATTGGTCCTCGAAGGGCGAATGGGTCCATCTCGCCAAGGTCGCCTTCGAGAAATACTTCCTGCGCAAGATCCGGCGCGGCGAGAGCGAGCCGTTCTACGAGCGCTTTTTGCTCGACCGGCTCAACATCGCCAAGATCAAGGAGGTCAAGACCGGAACATGAGTGCAAGTCACCAGGTCGTCTGCGGCCATTGCGGCAAGATCAACCGGCTGCCCGCCGAACGGGCCGCAACCAGCGCCCGCTGCGGATCCTGTCATCAGCCGATCTTCAGCGGCCATCCCGTCGAAGTGGACGAGCAGGCGTTCGACCGCCACCTCGCGCACAATGATATTCCCGTGCTGGTCGACGTCTGGGCGCCCTGGTGCGGTCCCTGCCGCTCGATGGCGCCGATGTTCGAACGCGCGGCGCAGCAGCTCGAACCCGGGGTTCGGCTGTTGAAGTTGAATTCGGACAAGGCGCCTTCGGTGTCCTCCCGCCTCGGCATCAGCGGCATCCCGACGCTCCTGCTGATGCGCAACGGCCGGGAAATCGCCCGGAGCTCGGGCGCGATGGATACCAACAACATCGTGGCCTGGACGACGGCCGGGCTTGCCCGGCCCTGATCACTTCAAACCCAAAGCAAGAACCGAAGTAAAAGGAAATACGTCATGAATATCGATAAGGCAGTGCTCGCTTTCGCCGGATGTGTCGTGCTTCTCAGCCTCGCGCTGGGCTGGCTGGTCAATCCCTACTGGTTCCTGCTGACCGCTTTCGCCGGGCTCAACATGCTGCAGGCCGCGTTCACCGGCTTCTGCCCGGCGGCGATGATCTTCAAGAAGCTCGGCCTGCGCGGCGGCAACGCGTTCTCGTAACGGTCGTTGCCGCCTGCTTCGGCTGCAGGCAAAACGGGCCGGCAAGGCCGGTCGAGAGATCGGTCGCCGTCCCTTTCCGGAAGGAACAGCTTTGACTCGCCGCCGCGCCGTTGATATTCAGGCGTGGGGATCGGCTGTGAAACACGCATCGCGCAAGAGGGGCATCGGCATCGGGGCGGCATGGATTGCCGCCTATGCGCTTGTCCTGAATGTCATTCTCTCGAGCTTTTTCCTTGCCACGCTGACCCCCGCTGCGTTTGCCGCCGGTCTCGACACTATCTGCGTCAACAGTGCTGACATTGGCGCCCTTGGCGACGACGGCGGAAAGCACGACAAGAAGGCATCAATTCATTGCCCGATTTGCGTTGGCAACCATGCCGCCAGCGCGCTCCCGCCGCCTTCCTGCCCGGCACTCACCATCCGCAGTGCCCGCCCGGCCTCGCTCGCCCTTGCGTTCGAAGCGCCGTTCGTCGAGCTCGCGCGAACCTCCGACCATCAAGCCCGTGGACCTCCCCGCCTGATTTGACGGCCCGCGCTTCGGCGCACCCATGCCTGTCGTCCTTTCAGTCTGGTGAGGAGTTTCACCAATGTCGTCCGTATCCATGCGGCTGCACAGCTTGTTGCTGGCGTCCGCCGCCGCCATCGTTTCCGTTTCCGTTTCCGTTTCCGCCGTGGCTCAGACCAGCTCTCCGGGGCCGTTGCCGCCGATCACCGTGGACGCTCCGCAACAGAAGCGGGCAGCAGCGGCCCGTTCGCCGCAACGCAGCGCGACACGCGCGGCACGGGTTTCCCGTGCAAGCAACGCGCCGGCGGCGCCCGTCGCCAGCGATCAGGCGAGAGGACCCGCGCTCACGGTCCTCACGGTCCAGCAGGCACTGCGCGATATTCAGCAGACCCCGGGCGGCGTCGCCATCGTTCCCGCCGAGGCCTACCGCAATTCAACCGTCGCCAATACCATCAAGGACGTTCTGGATTACGTTCCCGGCGTGTTCGCGCAGCCGAAATGG
>CALROE020000021.1:0-12568 GCA_943369715.1 Bradyrhizobium ivorense | reverse complement strand
GGGCGGGGCCTGAGCCGGATCCAGACCGCGTCCGGCACGTTCATCGCGTTCGCGACCCAGCCCGACAACGTCGCGCAGGACGGCACCGGCCGCAACAGCCCGTTCACGGGGGCGTTTCTGACCAACATGGAAAAACCGGGCCTGTCGCTGTCCGACCTGATGATCGAGGTGCGCAACGAGGTGATGCGGCAGACCAGCGGCAAGCAGGTGCCGTGGGATTCCTCGTCGCTGACCGGCCGCTTCTCGTTCAAGATCGAAGGCACCGTGACGATCTCGCCGGGAAGCGCACCTTCGACCACTGCGCCTGCCGCGGCTGATCGGACCAACCTCGAACTCGCGGTGTGGCGTGAGATCCAGAACAGCACCGACCGTTCCACTCTTGAGAAGTTCTTGCGGGATTTCCCGGAAGGCGTCTTTGCCGGCGCGGCAAGGGAAAAACTGGCGCGGCTGGAATTGGGTGCGGCGCCGTCGACGAAATCGCTTTCGGTGACGCCCGGGCCGGCGGGTATGGCTCCCGCCGGGATGACGATGGAAGCCAATACCGACCGGCCCGGGCAGGACTACCGCACGAATGCCGATGTCCCGTCTCCTGAAGCCTGCGCGGCGATATGCGCGGGGGATGAGCGATGCCGCGCCTTCACTTGGGTGAAACCGGGCGTTCAGGGGCCAGGGCCCTATTGCTGGTTGAAGGCAGCGGTACCGGTTCCGGCGGCGGCGCACTTTGCCGTGTCCGGCATCAAGACTTCGCCGCCTGCGGCTCCACGGACCGCGGTGTCGGCGTTGCCGCAAGGACAGAGCTATCATTACGTGACCGGGCTGGATCCCCGGGGTGATAACTGGCTCGCGCTGAAATCCGCCCCGAACATCAATGCGCCGCGGCTCGCCAAGATGCCCCCGGACACGCTGCTCACCGTGGTTGAACAGCAGGGAGGCTGGCTGCATGTGCGGCTGCGCAACGGGTCTGAAGGCTGGGCGGCATCGCGGTACATCGCTTGTTGTCGCAATGTCGACTGAACGCGCCGGATTTGCGGGCGGCAGCAAGAAACAAACACTCCTATCGGTCAAGATAGAATAAGTCTTCCTCGGATCGGGTTTGTTGCGGGACGCTCGGGGAAAGCACTCGAACACCCTGACCAGTCGTCGCTGCCGCCCTTGATATCGCTGCCCTGGCGTTCGGCGGCGTCAGGCGAATATTGACATGAAGCAAGTCGGTAGCAGCATCTGAAATCTATTCTTTGTGTACGTTGCATTTCGAGGACAGCAAGTTGTCGGAGAAACTATGTTGACGCGACTCCCAGGATCGGTTTCTCGGGCTGCCGTTCTCGCGAGTTTATTCGTGGCGGCCTGGAGCTGCTCCGATGGTTTTGCGCAAGGCAGTGTGGGCGGGACGATCGGCAAGGAAGACAAGTCGGTGTCTGGTACTCGGGGCTCGGAGTCAGGGCAGCCGGAGCGCAGGAGAAAGCCCAAGTCCGAGGCGCGGCGGGCACCGGCGCGCGGAGGCGAAGGCGGCACGTTTCAAGATTCGATGGAAGATGGACCTTCATAGCGGCAGGGTGTGGTGCAGGCACGAAGTACGGGGTCATTTCGGGAGGTGCGATCAGCAGTTCGGGTGGCAGCGGCCAAGTCAGTTCAGGGGGTTCGATGCGCGCTTCGTTCACCGTATTTGGCAAGGCCACCGTTGCGGTCGGTCGCCTCTCCGGCGCCACGGGTACCGGGACTTACACCCGCGTCGACGGCTGCAAGGGCCCGTGGACCGCGATCAGGAAGTAGGATCGAACGGGTTCTCTTTAGTCTGTAGTAGGGCCCCTGTTCACAAATCTGCAGAACATCTTTGTCTGCTTCCGGGAGGCCAGGGGACAGGTTCGTCGTCCATCTTATGAGTACACGCACTCATCCACCGAATCACGCATTCGGATCCGGCGCGATTTCCGCCCGAGCCGCTTGGGGCCGGTTGACGGCGTGGGTAGACGGTTGCGCTAGATCAACGACGGTAGCCCATGAAGGGCTAAGTGTCGCTTTTTGCATGTCCGGCGTGCAAGACGGAAACGGATCGGTGCCGATGTCCAATTTGCCGCGCGTGGCGGTGAGAGCGATCATGTCCCGCAAGGTATTCGTTCGCTTCGCCTGTATCGCTCTCGTCGCGGCGATGGTTCAGCTGCCGCTCATCTCGCCACCGTTGGCGCAGACGGCTCCTCCTCAGACCGTAATAGAAGTTCAGATACTCAATAAGCAGGTCAACGAGCTCGCGAAGGCCGGGAAATACACGGAAGCCATCCCGCTGCAGCAGAGAGCATTGGCGATCCAGGAGAAGGCGCTTGGTCTCGACCATCCCGGCGTCGCGGGCTTGCTCTACAATCTGGCCTACCTCTACCATGTGTCGCGCCGCTATGCGGACGCCGAGCCGCTGTACAAACGATCGCTGGCGCTCGAGGAGAAGGCGCTCGGTTACGATCATCCCAACATTGCAGGATCGCTGAACAATTTGGCCGTCCTCTACCGGGATCAAGGCCGTTATGCGGAAGCCGAGCCGCCATACAGGCGAGCGCTGGCGATCCGGGAGAAGGCGCTTGGTCCCGATCATCCGGATGTCGCGACATCGCTCAACAATCTGGCCAACCTCTTCGAAGATCAAGGACGCTATGCGGGCACCGAGCCGCTGTACAAGCGGTCGCTGGCGATCCGGGAGAAGGCGCTTGGTCCCGATCATCCGGATGTCGCGGCATCGCTGAACAATCTGGCCATTCTCTACCGGGACCAAGGCCGCTATGCGGACGCCGAACCGCTTTACAGAAGGTCGTTAGCGATCCAGGAGAAGGTGCTGGGTCCCAATCATCCGGACGTCGCGACGGCGTTGAACAATCTGGCCAACCTCCACGGAGATCGAGGCCAACATGCAGACGCCGAGCCGCTGTACAAGCGGTCGCTCGCAATTCGGGAGAAGGCGCTTGGTCCCGATCATCCCGATGTCGCATCATCACTGAATAATCTGGCCAACTTTTACCGCGTTCAAGGCCGCTATGCGGACGCCGAGCCGCTATTCAAGCGGTCGCTGGCAACCGGGGAGAAAGCGCTCGGACCCGACCATCCCAAGGTCGCGGCAGCGCTGAACAATCTGGCTATCCTCTATCGCGCTCAAGGCCGCTATGCGGATGCCGAACCGCTGTACAGGCGGTCGCTGGCGATCAAGGAGAAGGCGCTTGGTCCCGATCATCCGGATGTCGCTGATTCGCTGAACAATCTGGCCAATCTCGATCGAGATCAAGGCCGCTATGCGGACGCCGAGCCGCGCTTCAAGCGAGCGCTGGCGATCTGGGAGAAATCCTTCGGTCCCGATCATCCCGGTGTCGCCATGGCGTTGAACAACCTTGCGGCGCTGAACCGAAGGCAGGGTCGGTATTCGGACGCCGAGCCGCTCTACAAGCGAGGCCTGGCCATCCTCGAAAAATCCCTCGGTCCCGATCATCCCGATGTTGCGGATTTGCTGAGCGATCTCGCGTTGCTGTACTACGCCCAACGCCGCTACGCTCAGGCGCTGCCACTGGTACGCAGGACCATCGCTCGGGGGCGCGCCAGCAAAGCTGTTACGTTCCCCGTGCTATTTCAAGCGAAGCGCCAAAATCTCGTCAATGCTGCCGGCGCGTTTGATGACAGCTACGACACCGTACAGCGTGCCTCATCATCGGCTGCGGCAAATGCGGTGTCCAAACTCGCGGCACGTTTTGCGGCGGGAGCCGGACCACTCGCCGATCTCGTGCGCGAGGACCAGGATTTGACAGCGGAAGCGGAGCGGCTGGACAAAGGCCTGATCGCCGCCATCTCAAAGCCACCTGCCGAGCGCAATGCGGCGGCTGACGACCAGATTCGCAAGCGTATCGATGCAATCGAATCGAAGCGTGACAAGCTGAAAGAGATATTCAACCAGCGCTTTTCCGATTACGTCGCGCTCTCCAAACCTCAACCGCTGTCCCTCAAACAGACGCAGGCACTGCTCGCCGACGATGAAGCGCTCGTGGTCCTCGATTTTGATGCCACGAGCTATGCCTGGATCGTCACCCGCACGGATGCCGATTGGGTAGAGCTGCAGGTTTCAGCCAAGGATATCGATAGCCAGGTCAGGGCGTTACGTCAGTCGCTGACCTTCGCTGGGAACAAGCCATTTGATGCGCAGCTTGCCTTCAATATTTATCGGGAGACGTTTGGCTCGTTCGAGGACAAAATTGCCTCGAAGAAGCGGCTATCGGTCGTGACCAACGGCGCGCTGACCAGCCTCCCGCCCGCACTGTTGGTGACCAAAGAGCCAGACGGCAAGGAGCTGAAGGATGTCGGCTGGCTGATCCGTTCGCATGCGGTCACGATCCTGCCGTCGGTCTCGAGCCTGAAGATATTGCGCACCGCATCCGCGGCCACATCGGCGGCGAAGCCCATGATCGCCTTCGGCGATCCCGTGTTCTCCAGGACCGCGCGCGCACAAGCACTACGGCAAGTCGCGATGCGAAGCATCACCGCATTCTACAGCGGGACAAGGATCGACATCGCCTCGCTCAGGGAGCGGCTGCCCCAGCTGCCCGGAACGCGCACGGAAGTGCAGGCGATCGCAAAAGCGCTGGACGCAGATCCTGGCGACATAAGGCTGGGTCTGGCGGTGACGGAGACGGCGGCCAAGCAGGCAAGACTCGATCAGTATCGCATCATCTACTTTGCGACGCACGGGCTTGTTGCAGGTGAGCTCGAGCAATTCACCAAAAGCAAGGCCGAACCAGCCCTGGCTCTCTCGATTCCGGACAAGGCTACCGATTTTGACGATGGTCTGCTCTCCGCCAGCGAGATCGCCCAGCTCAAGCTGAATGCCGACTGGGTTGTGCTTTCGGCGTGCAATACGGCCGCCGAGGACAAGCCTGGTGCGGAGGCGCTGTCCGGACTTGCGCGCGCATTCTTCTACGCGGGAGCAAGGTCGCTGATTGTTTCGCACTGGGAGGTGGCTGATGAGGCCACAGCGCGGCTGATGACCGGCACATTCCAGGCCAGCGCGCGCGATACGAAGCTCTCCCATGGGGAGGCGCTGCGCCAGTCCATGCTGGCGCTGATCGATAATGCAGTATCCGATGACGATGCACACCCGCGCCTTTGGGCGCCCTTTGTCGTCGTGGGTGAACCGGCCAAGCTACGATGAGTCGATGCCTTGCCATCGGGTGCGCGAGACCGCCGGTAGAAGCTTCACCGTCTCGAACTGCTCGAGACCATAGAGTACAGATCGCGCGAATCAGAGGCATCCGTCACCGGCGAATCATGAACCTGGAGCCCCGAGATCTTGTCGAAATCAGAGACGCCGGGCTTCCTGCCGGCGAGTCAGCACTGATCCGCTGGACCGGACAGTTCATGGCGCGACCTTCAGGTCCAGACTTCTCAATCCGATGATAGTCACCTCCACCTCCGCTCGCCTGACTTGTGTCGCCTTGCTCTGCATGCCAGTGATGATCGGTCTCGTGGGCATTGGTCACGCCCAGCGGAACGACTACGCAGGCTGCGTGGCCGAAAAATACGATCGTGTCAGAACCGAAAATGAGATTGCGGAGACGATACGCGCCTGTACGCGCGTATTGGACAATCCGTCCCTGTCGGCCGAACAGCGCGCCCGTGCCTACTATTTCAGAGGGCTCAACCATTTTCTTGATGCCGTTAGACTGGCAATTGTCGAGATGAAGCCGATTGGATCGGCCAGCGATGCCGCACAGAGTGGCCTGAAGTCTGCGTTCCAGGATCTCAACGCGTGCATTGCCGCTGCACCCGAACCGAGCGCGTTTCCGTTCAGTCTGCGCGCGACGATCTATACTGTACTGGAGCAGTACGACAACGCCCTGACGGACCTCGATCAGGCCGTTCGCGTCGACCCAAAAACGTCATCGCATTTCGTTCAGCGCGCGCTGATCATGGAGCGGCTGGACCGGTTCTCCGCGGCGCGCGCCGACCTTGATGTCGCAGTTGGGCTGGATGCGGGAAATCAGATTGCCTGGATCAATCGTGCCAAGTTGTGGACGCGGTACGGCGATCTCGATCGGGCATTTTCCGATTATAATCAGGCCCAAGCTGTTGGGGGAACGCAGACCTGGGAGGCTCTCAGCGGCCGAGCCCGACTGGCGGTGCGCCTCGGAGAGCCATTGGCCGGTCTAGCGGATTGGACGAAAGCGGCGGAGCTCTCGCCGCTCCCGACGCTTGCGGCGCAATTCCATGTTCGTGCCGGCAATCTTGCGCGCGATTACCTCAAGGATCTTAACAAGGCGCAGCAATCCTATGGCCGCGCCCTTGCTGCCGTTCCCAGCTATCCCGACGCCTTCATACAGCGTGGCATCGCCTTCGAGCGGGACAGTCGATTTGAAGATGCATCAAACGACTATACCAAAGCGAGCGAGTTAGCCCGCGCCAGCCCTCTTGAGAAAGCCATTCAGGATCACGCACGCTATCGGCTGGACGTGCTGCTCGCGAGGCTTTCGCGAAAAGCCGGCGATCCCCCGCAGCCGCCAAACATCAACGTATTGTCCCGCTCAATCGATACGATCGCAAGGGATCATGGCCGGCGGGTGGCGCTCGTCTTTGGCAATGCGGCTTATGCTCACGTTCCTCCCCTGATGAATTCCGACCGCGATGCGGAGAGTGTCGGCGGCGCCCTCAGCGAAGCAGGCTTTGTCAAAGTGACGGTCGCAATCGACCTGGACCGGAGCCAGATGCAGGCGATGTTGCAGCAATTCGCCGACGAAGCGGCCGGCGCCGACTGGGCGATGATCTACTACGCCGGTCACGGTGTAGAAATCCAGGGTCTCAATTATGCCATCCCGATCGATGCCAGCCTCGAGACATTGAGAGATGCCCCGTCCCACGCAATCCCAATAAGCGAAATGATCAATTCAGTTCGTGCGGCGAAAACCTTCCGTCTTATTGTTCTCGACGCATGCAGGGACGATCCATTTGTGCAGGAAGCCCATCGGGTCGCCTCTCGCAACAAGTCTGCCGGCGGGAGGACCGCAGAGATCCTTTTGGATCCGGCGGTAACGCAAAGAAAGGAGATCGGCGGCGGATTGGCGTCATTGCAATTGGCCGCACTCAATACCGTCGCCCTGTATTCAACGCAACCTGGTCAGGTCACGCTGGACGGCGATGAGTTGAACAGCCCGTTCACGCGGGCATTCCTGAAGAACATTCCAGTTCCGGGTCTTGACCTGCGATTGTTCTTCGAGCGGGTACGCGACGACGTTACGAACGGCACTCAAGGTCGGCAACGACCGGCCGTCAACGGACGCTTGCGAGAAGGCGAGCGGTTCGTCTTCTTTCCAGGCCAATGATGCCGGAATCGCAATGATCTCAAGTTCTGGTGATACGAAGGGGGCAGGCCGCGTTGAGGCCCAACCCTGATGCGTTCCCCGTCGAGGTTTTGTCCTCGACCTGAAGCCACCATTGAATCTCCTGGATGCACGAGCTTTGTGGATCTGGTAAACCAATCAGGCGTTCTTGAAGTCGGCCTTACGCTTGCCGAGGAAGGCGCTGACCCCCTCGGCGAATTCGCGACTTCCGAACGCCACGGCCTGCGCCATCGCCTCGGTGGCAAAAAAATCGTCAATCGGACCATAAGCGCTGTTCAACAACATCTTGGTCAGGCCGAGCGAAGTCGCTGGCCCCGCCGCCAGTTCCTTCGCCAGTTGCAGGGCATCATCAAGCAGCGACGCGGCAGGCACCATACGTTTGGCAATGCCGATCGTCACCGCTTCGGCCGCGTCGATCCGCCGGTTGGTTAGCAGAATATCCTTGGCGCGAGCGGTGCCGATGCTGCGGGGCAACGTAAGAGCCAAGCCGAGATCGGGTACGGCACCGAGGCCAGGGAACGCGGCTCGAAAGAACGCGTTGTCGGAAACGATCACGATGTCGCACAACAGCGCCAGCGAGAAGCCTGCGCCGGCCGCTGCGCCGTTGACCGCCGCCACCACCGGCTTTTCGCCGGTCAGGATGGATTGCGCCCAGGCATAGCTTTGGTGCATGCGCGCCCGGACCGACGGCGCGCTGCGATCGGACATATTGCTGATATCGCCGCCGGCGCAGAACGATTCCTCGGCGCCGGTGATCACCAGGCAACGCACGGCGCTGTCCTGCATCAAGGCGGGGATCCGGGTTTCGAGTTGAACCTTTATCTCCACAGCCAGCGCGTTGCGGGTGGCGGGCCGGTTGAGACGGATTAAGGCCACGTCGCCGAAATGTTCGACGATGACGGCGTCGGTTTCCTTGCCGCCCGCAGCCTTGTCCAGAGTCACCATGAGTTTGCTCCTTTTATCGTTTCTCATTCGGAATCGAGAAGACCGCAGCTTTCCCGGGCGCTGCCCGCGATCTTAAAGAGCTCTCGACAAAAATGAAACTCAATTTCGCATATTGAGTCGGCGCCCCGGATGTGTAGGATGCCCCGCAACAAAACAGCATTTCGGGGAAACGATGAACCTGACAATGGGTCTTCGCAAAGCGGTCAGGTTCGGCGCCGATATGGAGGCGCTGGTCTGCGGCGACGTTCGGCTCGACCGGCGAACTTTTGTCGACCGGGTGGCGCGGCTCGCTTCGGTGCTACGCGACCTCGGCATGGGCGATGGCGACCGGGTGGCGATGCTGGCGGCCAACGGCCAGAGCTACATCGAGTACTATTTTGCGGTGCTGTGGGGTGGCGGCGTGATCGTGCCGATCAACTCCCGGTTTGCCCTGCCGGAAATGATCGAGCAGGCCTGTGATGCCTCACCGGTAATTCTGTTGGTCGATACGGCGTTCAGCGCGGTCGGCGCGCAGCTTGCCGAAGCCGCGCCGTCGATCAAGTCGCTGCTGTACACTGGCACGGAGCCGGCTCCGGCCGGCGCGATTGATTATGAGAGCGCGCTCGCCGCGGTGCGGCCGATCGACGACAGGATGCGGGGCGGGGACGATCTTGCGTGCATTTTCTATACCGGAGGTACCACCGGCCGCTCCAAAGGCGTGATGCTCAGCCATGGCAACCTGTGGAGCAATGCGGTGGTGACCGCGGCGCGGCTCGGCTTCGACGAAAACCTGGTCAGCCTGCATGCCGGTCCGCTGTTTCATCTTGCCGCCGGCGCGAGGGTCTACACCACGGCGGTGGTCGGCGGCAAACACGTCGTGATTCCCCGCTTCTCGCCGGTGGACGTGCTGCAGGCCATCGCCCGCGACAAGGTCACGGTGGCAACCTTCGTCCCGACCATGCTGTCGATGCTGCTCGAACTTCCCGACCTCGACTCCTACGATCTGTCGAGCCTGCGCATGATCACCTACGGCGCTTCGCCGATGCCGGAAGCGGTGCTGACGGAATGCCTGCGACGCTTTCCCTCGGTGCGGTTCTCGCAGTCCTACGGCATGACCGAGCTGTCGCCGGTCGCCACCATTCTCGGCCCGGAGGATCACATGCCGGACGCACCCAGACGGCGGCTTCGCTCGGCGGGGCGGCCGGTGTCTTCGGCCGAGGTGAAGGTGGTCGATGCCGAGGAACGCGAACTGCCGGATGGCCAGGTCGGCGAGATCCTGGTGCGCGGGCCGATGGTGATGCAGGGCTATTGGAACAAGCCCGAGCTGACCGCGGAAACCCTGCGCGGCGGCTGGATGCACACCGGCGACTCCGGATATTTCGAATCCGACGGCTATCTCTACATCGCCGACCGCATCAAGGACATGATCATCTCCGGCGGCGAGAATGTGTATTCGAGCGAGGTGGAGAATGCGATCTGCTCCCATCCCGATGTGCTGCAATGCGCCGTGATCGGGATTCCAGATCCACGCTGGGGCGAAGCCGTCCACGCGGTGGTGGTACGCCGACCCGCCACGGCGCCGACGGACGCGGATATCGTCGCCCACTGCCGCGGGCTGATCGCCGGCTACAAATGCCCGCGCAGCGTGGAAATCCGCGACGAGGCATTGCCGCTGTCGAGCGTCAACAAGATCAACAAGGTCGAATTGCGCGCGCCGTTCTGGAGCAAGCAGGCGCGGCGGGTCAATTGATCCGCGACCGGCCGATCGCGCTCACGTCTTTGAATGGCCCAGCGAAGCGCCTATCGTATTGGCCGCGGCCGCAAGCGCCGGGCCGAATTCATGTTCGAGCTGGTCTTGCGAGACCAGATAGGCCGGACCGCCGAAACTGAGCGCATAGATGGCTCCCCCGCCGGGTGCTGCGATAGGCGCACCAACCGCATTGATGTCCTTGCGCCATTCCCCGGTCGAAACGCAAAAGCCGCGCTCCTCGACATCCCGAATCGAGGTTTCGATGGATCGCTTGATCAGCGGCCAATCGTCTCCGTATTGCCGGCGGATGGCATCCAGGACGCGATCGCGCTCGTCGTCGGAAATCGCCGTGAGATAGGCCTTCCCGATCGCGGTGACGGCGATCGGCACCCGCGAGCCCGGCGCAAGCCGCAAGCCGACCAGGCCGTGACCTTCGCAGGTTTCGACATTGAGCATCATCAGCTTGTCGCGCACCGCTAGCGCGATGTGCAGATTATGCTTTTCCGCGAGGTGCTGCATGATCGGGCGCGCCACCCGCCGGATATCGAGGTTGGCGAGTGCGGCATAACTGAGGGTCAGGGTACGGCCGCCCAGTTCATAGGTTCCCAGCCGGCTGTTGTAGGCAAGGTAGCCCAACTGAGTGAGGGTGTGAGTGATGCGCGAGATTGTCGGCTTTGGAAGTTCTGTCCGCCTGGCAAGCTCCAGATTGCCAAGCGCGCCGTCGCCGGCCCTGAACGCGCTGAGGACCTCAAGTCCACGCGCGAGCGCCGTGACGAACAGCCGGCCGCCCGCGTCTTCCGCAACCTCGCCCTTTTCTGAAGTCCGGGGTCTGCGCGTAGCGCGCTGCTGCTGCAGCCGCGCGCTCTTCTTTTTTGCGCGATCTTCGCTGGCCGCAGCAGCGGTGCGACCAGATAGCTTGGTTGCACGCGCGCTGTCCGCCTTGCTCTTGCCGGCTGCGCTGCGTCCCCCTGGGCGGGATCTGCGCGTCTTGTCGTCGTCCATCACGTAACCTCTTGCTTGATGCCGAACGCGGCCAAGGCGCGAATGGGGCCCGGAACGCCCGCGGCGGCGATGACCCGAATATCAGTTCGCGGCAAAAATGTCGCTCCGTAGACGTTCGTAACAATTTGCGGAAATCATTTTCGCATATTGCCACAGCCGCACCGGCATGGCAATTTCACGGCACTCAACCACAAAGGAATTCTCCACGATGCCTATCGATCCGGAAGCCCTGCGGCAATGGCCGATCCCCGAGATCGAGCACACCTATACCGCGCGCGATTCCATGCTTTACGCGCTCGGCCTGGGCTTCGGGGCGGATCCGATGGACGAGAACCAGCTTCAGTTCGTTTACGAAGACCGGCTGAAAGCATTGCCGTCAATGGCGGTGGTGCTGGGCTATCCCGGATTCTGGATCGGCGACCCCCGCACCGGGGCGGACTGGAAGAAGGTGCTGCACGGCGAACAAGTCATTGAAATCTTCAAACCGCTGCCCACGGCGGCTACGGTGATCGGCCGATCCCGCGTGACCGGCCTGTTCGACAAGGGCAAGGACAAGGGCGCGGTCCTCGTATCGGAGCGGGACGTCATCGATAAATCCAATGGAGACGTGCTCTGTCGCTTGACGTCGACCACCATGCTGCGGGGCGATGGCGGCTTCGGAGGTCCGTCGGGTCCATTGCCGGCACCGCATCCGTTGCCAGACCGTGCGCCGGACCGGGCCGTCGGTATCGAGACACTGCCGCAGGCCGCGCTGATCTACCGGCTGTCCGGCGACTATAACCCGCTGCACGCCGACCCCGCAGTGGCTCGCAGCGGTGGCTTCGAAAAACCGATTCTGCACGGGCTCTGCACGTTCGGCGTGGTCTGCCGCGCGTTGCTGGATGCGGTTTGCGGCAGCGATCCGTCGAAACTGCGCAAGATGCAGGTCCGCTTCAGCGCGCCGGTCTATCCGGGGGAGACCATAGTGACGGAGTTCTGGAAAGAGGCCGCTGGCGTTGTCTCGTTCCGAGCCAGGGTGAAGCAGCGCGACCTCGTCGTCATCAACAACGGTCGGGCCGAAGTGACGGCCTGAGCCGCCACTTCGATCGTTGCCCGATCCGCGTTCAGATTCGCCGATTGGAGTTTTCCCAGTACGGATCCCGCAGATGCCGCTTGAAGATCTTCCCTGAAGCTTCGCGCGGCAGCTCGGTGTCGCGGAATGCCCGGTGTTCGCTGCCGGCGTAGATCGTCTGCGGTATCATGGTTGCCCTTGTTCCGAACGACGTCACGTCGAATTGCGAAATTCTATTTCGCAAATTTGACATTTACGGGAACCCATGGCAAATCCGCTGCGATCAAGGTGCCCAAAGCTTCAAGGCGCCGATCCGGGAGAAGCTGCCTCGATGTCGATTCCTGCGCGCGCGCGACCGAAACCGACACCGGAAACCCAGCATTTCTGGGATGGCACCGCCGCCGGCGAGCTGCGGCTGCAGCGCTGCGACGCCTGCGCCAACGTGTATTTTCCGCCGCGCCCGTTCTGCCCGTCCTGCGCCTCGCGCAA
>CALROE020000020.1:0-12880 GCA_943369715.1 Bradyrhizobium ivorense | reverse complement strand
GGGATGGAAAATTCGGGCGATCTCGTAACGCCGGCAGGGTCGTACATTGGCGCGCTCCCCATCTGTGACCTCGAACGTTACTGGGCCGACAAAATACTGGAAAGGGGGGCGGCAAAAATTAGGCAGCAGGCCTGTCTCTTTTTGATATGGCCGCCGCCCGCTAATGCGAGCGCCCGAAGCCTTGTAGCGCCCGAAGCCTTGTAGCGGCGGAAGCGTTGATTGCTGCGCGCCGAGGGAGTGCGTCATCAATTGTATAAGTCGCGCCCACTGGCGCTTTTCGCCTTCGAACAGCCGGCAGCGTGAACGCGCTAATGCGGTCGTTCCGGCTTGGTAATGGTCTGTCTGACTTCGGCGCCGCAATCGGAGCACTCGTAGATGAAGTCGATCTTCGCCATGCTCCAATGCGGCTCGACCTCCCTCACGAACATCGGGAGTAGTCCTATACAGCCGGGGCAGATGATCGGCGCGGTCTCAGCTTCGTGATGCTGGATGTAGGCTGGCATGTCGGCTCTCCTTCGCAGCGGAAGCACGGTAGATTCAACCCCAAGGTAACTTACCGCGTTGGCCGGATGCTCCTCATCAACTCTCGCGAACGGACAAAGAACGGTCGCACAATCCTGGCGCATGTGGCTTTGTGGTAACATGGAAAATCCGCCGGCAAATCTACCGCTTCGGCCCGGCACGGCCTTCGCGTCGATCAAACAAGCTCGTGCTTCCTGAGGTCGCGGGCGTGATCGAAACGGCTGGCCTGCGGATCGGCGTCAGCCGTATGGCTCTCGGGGGTAGCTGCCGCGGCGAGGATTTCCGCCGTGATATCGTCGACCGAGGTGTCGGCGACTTCGTGGATGAAGCTGATGTTGTTGTATTCGCCCGACGCCACCCGCGAGATGACTTCGCGCCGCGTGATTTCAGGATCGACAATCGCCTCCCGCCCGCGCCGCCCATAGTCGATCATCACGACGAAATACTGCATGGACCCTCACGCCTCGCGCCGGCCACGGCAAGGGGGCATGGCGAACGAGGCTCCATTATTTCCGAAAAACGGAAATTGGTCAAGTCGAAAATTCGGAAAATAAGAAAATTGGCGGCGGCCGTGGCAATCTGGCCCGGCGCCGGCGCGAATCGCCAGCTGCGGCTCCGCCGATTCGGGGAGGCTTACTTCTGGGCTTTTGCCGCCTTGCGCGCCCGGGCAGCGCCCTTGGCTCTCAGGCGTTCGATCTGGCCCCTTGGCAAGGTGACGCAGATCTCGCCGATCCATTCCAGTTTCACCCCGTTGATCGGCTTGGCGTTGAAGCTGGTGAGGTTGACCTGGGTCGGGGCTTTTCCCCGCTCGATGGTTTTCAGGTAGCGCTCGCCGGTCTTCAGCCGCACCGCGGCCTCTTCGCCGTAAAAGCTCGAGACGGGATGCCGTTGCTCCTTGAAAACCACGATGATGTCGCCGTTTTCGTACTTGGGCAGCATGGAATCGCCCGATACCTCGAAGGCGATGGTTTCCTCCGAAATGGGAAAGGGTAGTTCAATCTCGCCGAGGCCTTCCGGCGGCACTTGCTCGTGTTCCGGCTCGATTACGGCACCGGCGCCGACGCGGCCCATGATCGGCACCGAATTCAGGTTGAGATAATCGATGATAAGTGGAATTTCGGATGCCTTGATCAGGCGGATCCCGGACAGGATTTCCGAGACGGCCCCCGGGCGCACGCCCATCGCCGCCGCCAGCCCCCCCTTGGTCTTGCCCGGCTTTTCCAGCCCCCGCTCAATCAACCCCACATCCAGCATGGTGCATCCTTTCCGAATTGCCCTATCCTTTCCGATATTCGGAAGTATAGCAATTCCGATTATCGGAAAAAAGGCTTGACTTTTATTTCCGAATATCGGAAATTGATCTCTCGCGGACGCCGAGACGGTTCGTCCGGGCGGCGCTTTATATTTATGGCCGCCAGCATCGGGGAGATCAAGACAATGCAGATCAATTGGCCACCCGAGCATTGCGATGCGCTGCGGGAATACCTTGCCAGGGGCATGTCCTTTGCCGAAACCGCCGATGCGATCAACGCCAGGTACGACACCGCCTATTCCCGGAATGCCACCATCGGCCGCGCGAAGCGGATGGGACTCGCGGCCCTGGACCGGCCGAAGCGGCTGTCGAGGGTGCCGCAACAGCTCCATGCACCGCAGCTTCGCAGGAACGCCGAGCGCGCGGTCGAAGCGAACCCGGAGCCGCCGATTTTCGAACGGCCGGAGCGCGTAAAACTCCGCTGCGTCCAGATCATGCCGCGCCATTTGGCGCTGATAGAGCTGGAAGTCGGCGATTGCCGGTATCCCTATGGCGGTGATGTTGAGGGCGAAGCCATCACCTTCTGCGGTCACCCGCAACGCGAGGGCTCGAGCTATTGCCTCGGGCATTTTCACCTGACTCGTGGTCCCGGCACTGCTTCGGAGCGGGGGGCTATCCCGGTGGCGCTGCGATTGGTCGCGGCGGCATGACCATGATCGCTTGGCCGGCAAATCCGATCTTACGAATGGAGAAATGAAGCATGGCACGGGCCAAACGCAGAAGGCCGCACGATCCGGCAAAGATACATGACCGGCGATCCCGCGATCTGCCGCGCAACGCGGAAGTGGCCGCGGTCGAAGTGGACGATCCCCTCGGTCTGGAACCGGGCGACAAGATTGTCACCCTGCGCTCGATCCGCAACGATCCGTTGGGCCGCATGCACTCGCATCGCCATGTCGACGAAGCACAATATCAGGGCGGGCGGGCCTTTCAGGCCGATTGGGAAAAGGCCGAGCGCGGGCCGCAGGCGGTCGATCCGACCAGGGACTTTGTCGATGGCGGTCAGATGCGGGAGCCGATTACCGAGGGCCAGCGCAAGGCAGTGCTGCGGCTGAATCGCGTCGAGCTGGAACTCGGCGCGGACGGCGCGGCGCTGGTGCACGATGTTCTGATCCAGGGCATGACGATGGAGCAGGTCGGGGAGCGACGTGGATTGCGCGCCCAGCGCTGGAAGGACTATTTCGTGCGAAGATTTCGGGAATGCCTCGACCGGCTCGCTCTGATTTACGGGTTCGCGACGGAGAAGCGATAGTGTGCACCGCAACTTCGTGAAACCTCCCGCCCGGATAGTCGGCAATAGCGCTGCTTCCGGCCCGCTCAAATTCCCATCCGGGAGGCGTACGTCAAAATTGGCTTCCATCGCGGGCCTCCTCTTGCATACGCTAGACGTTTGCAGGCATGCTGCTGCAAGGCGGCTGTCATCAGTCGCGAACACCCAAAATCCCGACAAAAAGGGGATGGGTATTACGGGAGGGAAGCCTATGAAGCGCAGAACAGTACTCGCCGGGCTCGGTGCAACGGCCGCCGCTGGCGTGCTCGGCATGCCATCGATCCTGAAGGCGCAGGCGCCCGTCACGCTGAACGGCGCGGTGCAGTTCAACGATGATCATGCCTTCACCAAGGCTCTGGTCAGGTTTGAAGAGCTGGTGAAGAAATATTACGGCAAGCCGGTCAATTTCACGCTGCACAAGAATTCATCGCTTGGTCTCGAGAAGCAGTATTTCGAGTACATGTCGCAGGGCAAGGCGGTCGATTACGGCATCGTCTCCCCCGCCCACATGTCGACCTTCGCCAAGGCGGCGCCTTTCATCGATGCGCCGTTCGTGTTCAAGGGTATCGAGCACATGAACAAGGTCGTTGCAGCGAACATTCTGGCGCCGATCGCCGATGAAGTCGCCGGTAAGGCCGAAGTGGTACTGATCGGTTATGCCGGCGGCGGCATCCGCAATATCTTCGCCAACAAGCCGCTCAAGAACCTGGCCGATATCAAGGGCCTCAAGGTACGCGTGCAGGGCGCACCGATCTGGTCGAAGACGTTCGCGGCCGCCGGCATGTCGCCGACGGTCATTGCCTATAATGAGGTCTATAACGCCATTCAGAACGGTGTGATTTCGGCGGGAGAAAACGAGGCGGCGGGAGTCGAGGCGATGAAGTTCTACGAAGTCGCGCCGCATCTCAATCTGACCCAGCATGCGGTGTCGATCCGCCCGATCTGCTTCTCGGTCAAGACGCTCAAGACTCTGCCCAAGGACTTGCAGGACGCGATCATGAAGGCGGGCAAGGAGGCCGGCGATTTCGGTCGGCAGCTCGAGTCGAGCGAGGAAGTCATCAAGCTCGATGCCCTGGAGAAGGCCGGCAAGCTCAAGCGGGTTCCGTTCGAGGAGCGCGACGCGATGAAGAAGCTTACCGATCCCGTGATGGCGGGCTATGCCAAGGAGATCGGCGCCGAAGCCATTTTTGAAAAGATCAACGTCGCCTAAACCGGAAATCGCTGAACGAGAATTCGGGGCAAGCCTCGCGGCTTGCCCCGCTTGACGACTGTATCTGCGCGGGGACCAATGACCGAAATACCGACGCCATCCCACCCGTCGCTGTGGCGATGCGTGACGGCCGGCTATGCCAAATTGCTGGAAATCCTGCTGGGAGCCTGCGTCGGCATCCTGATCATTCCCGTCACGCTCCAAATCATCTCGCGCTACACCCCTTTCATTCCGTCCTACATCTGGACCGAGGAGATGGCGCGATTTCTGTTCGTATGGACCATCATGATCGGGGCGATGGTCGGCGTCAGGGAAGCGCAACATTTCGAAGTCGATGTATGGCCCGATTTATCGCGGCGGTCCGAAGCCGCGGTACGGATCCTGGCGCGGCTCGGCATCCTGGCACTGGCGCTGGTGTTCGTGTGGGCTGGCATCGAGTTCACGCGGTTTGCCTGGAATCGAACCTCGGAGCTGGCCGACCTGCCGCTCTGGCTGATTCACGTGGCATGGCCGGTGGCGGGTTTCACCTGGATCGCGTTTGCCGGCGAACAGATCGTCGATGAAGCGCGGGTCTTGTTTGGGGTCGCACGATGAGTGGCAGCGTTCTTTCCGCCGGGCAGGCCGCTCTGGTGTTGTTTGGCACGTTTGTAGGGCTGCTGGTTCTGCGCGTCCCGGTCGCGTTCGCGCTCGGGCTCGCATGCCTGCCGATCCTGCTGATCGAGCCACGGCTGTCGATGATGATGCTGGCGCAGGAAACCTTCAACGCCTACAATTCCTTCATCCTGCTGTCGGTGCCGTTCTTCCTCCTGACGGCAAATCTGATGAGCATCGGCGGCATCACCGACCGGCTGGTGGCGCTTTCGCGCGCGATGGTCGGGCATTGGCCGGGATCGCTGGCGCAGATCAATGTCGTGTTGTCGGTGTTCTTCGCCGGCATCTCCGGTTCCTCGACCGCCGATGCGGCGAGCCAGTCGAAGATCTTCATCGATGCCCAGACCAAGGAGGGTTACGACCTCTCGTTCTCCATCGCCATTACCGCGGTGTCGGCCGTGCTTGCCGTCATCATCCCGCCGTCGATCCTGATGATCGTGTGGGGCGGGCTGATCTCGACATCGATCGCCGCGATGTATCTGGCGGGCATCATCCCGGGATTGCTGATCGCAGGCGCGCAGATGGCGACCGTGCATATTTATGCGGTCCGCCGTGGTTATCCGACCTATCCGAAATCGAGCTGGGTGGAGATGCGGTGCTCGCTCTGGCGGTCGATTCCGGCGCTGGTGACCCCGTTCATCATTGTCGGCGGCATTCTGCTCGGCTGGTTCACGGCAACCGAATCCGCCTGCGTCGCGGTACTGTATTCCATGGCGCTGTCGACCTTCTTTTACCGGGAAACCGGCGCCAAGGAACTCTACAAGGCCTTCCTCGACACCGGACGGCTCGCCGGCGTTGCGCTGTTCTGCATCGGCACCGCGAGCGCGTTCGGCTGGTTGCTGGCCTACTACAAGATTCCGCAAGCACTGCTGGAGAATGTCTCCACCTGGGGTATGGGTCCAATTGCCGCGGGTTTCTTCATTTCGTTCTGTTTTCTGATCGTCGGCTGCTTTCTCGATGCGATTCCGGCGATCGTGATCGTCGGCACTGTGCTGGAGCCGCTGGCGAGGTCGGTCGATTTGCACCCGGTGCAATTCGCGATCATCTCGATCGTTTCACTGGCGTTCGGACTGGTGACGCCGCCGTATGGCCTGTGTCTCATGATCGCGTGCTCGATCGCGGGCGTGCGGCTGCGCTATGCCCTCAAGGACACGGTGATCATGCTGATACCGATGCTGCTGGTGCTGGCGGCGCTGATCATCTGGCCGAACGTGTCGTTGTTTCTGCCGCGCCTGATCGTTCCGGATATGCTGAAATAGCGGCAGTCCCGCGAGACAGATTCGGCGCTAATCGCGGGTTTGCGACGGATCTGTGGGAGCAGGGCATCCATGCGCCAGGGTTGATTGCGCAGCCATGCATGCCCGCGCTATCAATCGACGGCTCGTCGAAATCATCCAGGACAGACCGTATGACCGCCAGACCGCAATTACCGGATCGAACGCCGCGCGCGAAGGACGTGCCGACCGCACTTGACGGGCTGCTGGTGGTCGATTTTACCCGCGTCGTCGCCGGGCCGGCCTGCACGCAGACGCTCGCCGATTTCGGCGCCGAGGTCATCAAGATCGAGAATCCGGATGGCGGCGACGATACGCGGAGCTACGAACATGCCGATCTCGCCGGGGAAAGCGCCGCCTTTATCAGCTTGAATCGCAACAAGCGCGGCATCGTTCTTGATTTTACCAACCCGGCGGCATGCGAGGTCGCGCGCGAATTGATCGCGCGGGCCGACGTGGTGGTGGAAAATTTCTCCGCCAGCGTGATGAAGAAGTATGGCCTCGACTATGCGTCGGTGGCGCCGGCCAATCCCCGGCTGGTCTATTGCTCGATTTCGGCTTACGGCCGCCAGGGACCGTTTGCATCCCGTCCCGGCTTTGATCCGATCACGCAGGCCGAGAGCGGTTTCATGTCGCTGAACGGCTTTCCGGACGGGCCGCCGGTGCGAACCGGGCCGCCCGCGATCGATATGGTGACGGGCATGTCGGCCTGCAATGCCATCCTGCTGGCACTGTTGGCCCGCGACCGGCTCGGCCGCGGCCAGCAGGTCGAGGTGGCGTTGTTCGACGTGGCCCTGGGGATGACGGGATTTTACGGCATGGCCCATTTGATGACGGGCGAGAGGTTCAGCCGCCAGGGTAATTCGCCGAACGGATCTCCCTCGGTCGGGCTCTACGATGCCGCCGACGCGCCGTTTTATATCGCCTGCGCCAATGACCGGCTGTATCGCCGCCTCGTCGTCGACGTGCTCGGCCGGCCCGATCTCGCCAGCGGTGAATTCGCCGACCGGCGTTCGCGGACGGCCCACAAGGACAAGTTGCGCGCGATACTCAACGAGATTTTTGCCGGGGACAGCCGCGAAAGCTGGGTGACGAAGATGAAGTCGGCCAATATCCCGGTCGGCTACCTTCGTACCGTCGAGGAAGCCTTTAATTCGCCGGAAGTACGCCAGCGCCATCGCGTCAGCCAGATCCCGCACCGGGCTGCGGGCACTGTCCCCCATATCGAACAACCGATCAGCCTCGGCCTGACGCCGGTCGCCGATCCCGTTGCAGCACCGATGCTGGGCGAGCACACCAGGGAAGTCCTGCGCAAGACGCTCGGCTATGACGACGCCCGCATCGCAGCGCTCGCCGAGAAGGGGGCTTTTGGAGCGATACGAAACGTCGGCTGAGCGGGGCTCTCGACGGGCACATGCCGTTCGCCAGATGCGCGGTGAGAAGTGGCCGCCATCGAGGCGGCCGCTGATGTGCAATTCAGAACAATCGGACCCGCCCCGGCGGCAGGCCGGAGCCGGATCTGGCACGGTTTGGCTGTTGAGGGCGTTTTTCGTTCCTCAGTTTGGCTTGCCGCGCGGGTTGTTCCTTGGCATACTTTCAACTTCGTCGGGTTCGGCCCGGTCAATTTCCAGCCGAGCCATCCGAAGTATCAATGTAGCTGTAGTCAAGCCGAGACGCTCTGCCTCTTGTGCTGCCGTGTCGACCTTTCGGGCCAAGCCTTCACGTTTGCCTGGATATGTCATTCCTGTTCCTCATCGAAGGTGCGAGATGAAAGATCCCACATTTGTTGCAGAGCTGCAGAAGAGGCTCGGAGCTCCATCGAGCGAAACTGTCGAAAGCCTGCGGCTGTTGAAGGCCTTTCTCAAACTTGCACCCGGCCAGCGCTTTGAAATCATCGAGCTGGTCGAACGCCTGGCCGCCGAGCCTGCCGGCAGCGATCCCTCATTGTCCTGAAGACCTCGCTTTCCCGCACACCGCTCGCATCAGTTGCTGGCCGGATTGGCGGCGGGTGGAAGCGTCGCGATCGCGTAGATCGCTTCATCCAACGCTTCGGATTGGTGCCGTGTGCCGGCGGGCAGCAGGATGGTGTCGCCGGGCCGGCAGATTTGCTCGCCGTCATCCCACTCAAATTTCAGCGCGCCCTTGATGATCACCAGGATCTCATCCACCGGGTGGGTATGGAAATGATGCACCTTGCCGGCGGCATCGCGCTGTAACTCGACGCTGCCCTGCGCGGGGAGCAACGCCAGGATGGCGGGGTCAATCGTGAATTCCGTTTTCGTGCCAGCGATGATCTGGGTCATGCCGCTTGCTCCCTGTCTTTGGCTGGAGAGGTCTTGTGCGCGAGCTTGGCAAACGGACATCCCGGCTCGGTATGGTTGTCGTCCGCCAGAAAGTATTGCTGATATTCGCGCCCGTCGGTGGCGCCGTAGTGTCCAAGCAGCGGCGAGGGGCTGGTGCTGTCGTAGGGAATGAGCCGCTTGCGTACTTTAGCGAACGAGGCCGCTGCGGCCTTTTCCGTTCCGAGGATCTTTTCAAACACCCAGCGCGGCTGAAACGTCAGCGTGAAGGCGCTGCAGCGGCGACTTTGTCGCATCACATGCGCGGGCGTGCTGCATACCACGAATATCGGTTCACCCGCGAACGAGAACTCCCACATCGGATGGTCGATCTGTTCAGGGATGGTGTCCGGCCACGGACTCTTGTCCAGCTGCGCCAGCTGATCGAGGGTATGCCACATCTTCCGGTGATAGGCGTCCAGCGTCTGCACCGGCCGTGGCCGGGTGAATACGATCAACGATGTGTTTGGCCCGTGCGAGCGGGATTCAGCCACGAACAGCGCGAGCTGGGCGCCGAGAACTTCAACGTCAAAGGGATCGAGAAACAGATAGCGCAACTGGTCCTGCCGGTAGCCGGCGACGCCGAACACGCAGGGAAAGGGTCTCGCTTCGCTGCTCATTTGCGCTTCGAACTCGGAAAACATCACACTTTGCCACGTACTCACCGCGTGGCTCGATGCGACTTCGCCCCTTCTCAAATATAATCGCGACATTCTGTCCCCACTTCCATTCAATGCGGCTCACGAATTATCAATTGGCGTCTCATCAACAGCGGGCCGACGATGCCCGGCAGCGACATGAGCAGCAGAATTCCAATCAGCGCGCTGTACCCGCTATCGCCGATCGAGCCGGCCGCCGAATCGAGCCCGGTCCCCGCAAGCTGGCTGACGCCAACCATGGCGAGCGCGATAATGGGTTGCGAAGCGCCTGCGAAAATGCCCGCAGCCGTCGTGTTGACCGATGCGCCGACGCCAATCAGATCGGCGGTGTAGAGCTTCTTGGTGCATTTCAGCACCAGCGGCACGGTCCCGCCGGCGACCAGTCCGAGCACCGAGAACACGACGGTGACATACAGAAAGCCCAGCGTATGGGCGATCGGAGGCAGCAACATCGCGATCAGGAGCATTCGCAGCAGGCAGATGCGGATCAGCGCGGTATCGAGCGCCGCTGCCCGGTCCGCCATATGGCCGAGGAAGATCGAGCCAATCGCGTTGCCGACCATGAAGGCGAGCAGGGGGGTGCTGGCGGCCGCCGGGGAAATGTCGAACAAATGCGCCACCATCGGAATTCCCCACACGCCCGACAGTGTCGTCACCACGGCAAAGTGCGACGCGAAGGTCATGGCGCATCCCCAATTCGCCAAACGCGCAAGCGATTGCCGGCTGGCGGCGAGCACGCCGTTCAAGGTCCTGGTGCTGTGCGACACCGGATCCGGCTTGAGCACGATGGAGGCGAAGGCGAGGTTGGCCACGCCGACGCAGGCGATGAAGACAAAGCATGCGCGCCAGCCGAAGCCCGTCACCGCCGCGGCCAGCGGAGTCGTTGCCAGCACGCCGCCGACATAGCCCGAGACCTGCGAGATGCCCGACATCATGCCGAACCGTTCGTCCCTGAAACTGAGTGCGACAAGCTTCAGGAGCGCAGTGAAAACCAGCGCATCGCCGCAGGCAATGATCAGTCTCGCGGCAAAAACGTCGAGCAGGTTCGGCGCCAGTGCGAACGCCGCACTTCCGAACGAAGACGCGGCCATGCTGAATAGCACGACGCGCTTGACGCCGAAGCGGTCGACCAGAACTCCCGCCGGAATCTGCATCAAGGTGTAGCCCCAGAAGTAGCTTGAGGCGAGCATCGCGACACCGGCGGCGTCGGTAGAGAAGTCGGCGATGAAATCCAGGCTGACCGATTGCGGCGACACCCGCTGCAGGAACGCGATCGCGTAGGCGGTGGCCACCGCCGCCCAGGCCAGATAGGCGCGATCCGTCGGGCCGACGGCGGTAGCGAGCATGGTGTGTTGTTCCGTCAGCGCCATCACACTCTCATAAGGCCGACCGAGAACAGGGCGTCCGCCGATTCCGGGATGACGCGCTGCATCGCTTCGTCAACCAGCGACGCTGCGCCGTGATAGGCCTGACGGTGATGTTTGATGTGGCCGTAAGCGTCGCGCATGATCATGCCGGGCATTTCGAGGCTCTTGCCGGGATAGAGCAAGGTGCACATCTCGACGCAGGCCGCCTGCAGCGCGGTGTCCTGGGCGCCGCCGAGCAGCGAGGGCGCAACTTGCTCGCAGATCCTGGCGTTCGCCGCCCACACGATGGGATTGCGGGTGCGCCACCCATAAAGGATGCCGCCATCGCCGCTGTCGGCGGCATCCGATGATCTCAGGATCTCCGTGGTGAAAAACCCGTAGAGGCCGCGGCCCTGATGGACCGGAAGCACCTCAGTGCCGCTGCGATAGATGGCCGGCCGTCCTGCAATCCGCAGCTTGCGGTAAACCGAAAACGCCACCAGTCCGGAGGCGTCGTAGACCAGAATGAGGCTGAACTTCTTGTCGAACGGGGAGGAGGCGGGCGTCCAATGTGGCTCCGTCGCCTGCCAGTTGACGGCGATGATGTTGTTCATCGCATCCATCAATGGCCGCTGTTCGGCGGGGCTGACCCGCGTCGCATCCGGGAAACTGTAGACCGCGTAATCGGGCCAGGGCGATTTGATGGTTCCGTATTGGCGGCGCAGCTCTCGCGACATGTCCGACACCCCAGCTATCCCAGCGAGCTATACAGGCGAGCCCCGAATGGCTTAAAGGACAATATGCCCTCGAAATCTGCCAAACCCCGGCGGCCGGAGCCGCGTGAAAAAGCCACGGCAAGGCGCGTGGCGATCGTCGCGTTTCCCGGCGTGACCTTGCTCGATATTTCAGGTCCGGCGCAGGTGTTCGCGGAATTGCAGGCGATCGAACTGCCCGGCGCGAGCTATTCGCTGTCCTACCTCTCGGCCTCCGGCGGCTTGGTGCCGACCGACGTCGGGATGATGATCGACACTGCCCCGATTTCCAGCATTCGGCCGAACCAGGTCGATACATTGGTGATTCCGGGCGGTCCGGGGATCTGGGCACTGCGGCAGGACGCCGTCATAATGGAATGGATTTCGGAGGTGCTGCCCAGGGCCCGGCGCGTGGCGTCCGTCTGTCTCGGAGCATTTGCGCTGGCCTGGACCGGCGCGCTTGACGGCAAGCGGGCCGCGACGCATTGGCGCTATTGTCCAAGACTGGCGGACGGCTTTCCCAAGATCAGCGTCGAGCCGAATGCGATCTTCGTCAAGGACGGGCGGGTCTGGACTTCAGCCGGCGTCAGCGCCGGCATCGACCTGGCGCTCGCCATGATCGAGGAGGATTTCGGCCATACTACCGCGCTCGACATCGCGCGCCGACTGGTGGTGTTTCTCAAGCGCCCCGGCGGCCAGAGCCAGTTCTCAACAGTGCTGGCGGCGCAAGCTTCTGACGTCGAGGGGCGTTTCAGCGCGCTGCATGCCTGGATCATCGAAAATATCGCCGGCGATCTCAAGGTCGAAACTCTCGCCGAAAAAGCCGGCATGAGCCCTCGAACCTTCGCCCGTACCTATACCAGCCGCACCGGAATGACGCCGGCAAGCGGGGTCGAGGCGTTGCGCGTGGAGACTGCGCGGCTGCTGCTGGAAAGCAGCGAAATTCGCGGCGTGGTCGATGTGGCCCGGCGGGCAGGCTTCGGCGATGACGAACGGATGCGGCGGGCGTTCATTCGTCACCTCGGCATATCGCCTTCGGAATATCGAAGCCGGTTTTCGGGCTGAGCGGACGCTCGCCGCGGCAGCCACGATGTTTCCCCGGTTTGTCCTGAAAATGCGACAAGCTCTGACATTTTTCGCCACAATCCGAAACGACGGTGTGGCCATGAAGACATTGGCCGTCATTTCGATTCTAGCGCTGCTCACGATCTCCGGGGCAGCCTACACGGATCAGATTTTGACCGCCGAACAGGCGATGCAGGGTGCGAATTGAAGCCGGCGGTTGAAGCCGGCTTTTTCTGTCTGGGGGACAACAACGATGCTTTCCGTGGATCAATTCTTGAGGTTCATTAGCGTACCGGCCGTCATGGCCGCATTCCTGATCGCATCGCAGGTCTCCGGAGCAGGAATTTTTCAGTCTGCAGCGGTGCAAGTTGCCAGCCGGTGACGAGCCGGCCTGTCGTCTCGTCTTCGAATAGACCCGCGACTGATCGTCGATGTCCTCCATCGGAAGCTTGTTGAGGTCGGTTGTCGAGTGCAATTCCT
>CALROE020000019.1:0-12892 GCA_943369715.1 Bradyrhizobium ivorense | reverse complement strand
GGTCGACTACGACGCATTGATCAAGTCGTGGCCGGCCACCCCGCCGAAGCGGGCTTCGCTGAACTGAGGTATCTCCACATCGTCATGGCCGGGCCTGACCCGGCCATCCACGACAAAGCGAAAGGCCGGGAGTGATCCCGGCCTTTTTCTTTTCTTCGTCATTGCGAGGAGCGCTTGCGACGAAGCAATCCAGCTTTGCGGCGGCTAAGCTGGATTGCTCCGCGGAGCCTGTCGTCGGGCGGCGCCTTGCGCCGACCCGATGGCTCGCAATGACGCGGATGAAGCTGGCGGCAATCCGCTGCAGCCGCCGGCCTGCTCGGCATCCAGCACCAACAATGCGCCCGCCGCATAGAGGCGCGCGACGAAGCCGGCGTTGTCGGAGCGCGCGAATGTCACATAGTCATTCGATGCGAGGATGTAACCGTTCGCCTTGACGACCGCGGTCAGGGCCTGCGATGGCGGTCCAATGATGGCCATCGACTTGCCTGGCGGCGATACGAAGGTGAGAGCCACGACGATCGCGAACCAGCCGAATGCGACCAGCGTGAAAGCGCCGGCGATCCTGCCCAACGGCCGCAGCCGGGCCGAAGGCAGCCTGCCTTCAATAGTCGTAAAAATGCTCAATATCAGCGCCTTTGGCCTTAAGGTCCCTGGCGATATCGACCAGGCGATCGATCCTAGCCTTAAGACCCGCCCGGCGGAAGCCAGGCCTGGCGTCGAGATCGAGCGAAAACAGTTCGGCGGTGTCCTTCACGTCCAGCGCGGCGGCTTTCGGCGCGATCACGGTGATGAGGATTTCGTGATTTCCGGCGATCTCGGCAAGTGGAAGGCCCTGATCCAGCAGGCCCTTGATAATCTCGGTCAGATCCTTGTAGCGCGGCGCCTGCACCAGCTGCCATTGTGGGGTGAGCGTGCGGACCGGTTTGATGCGCGGCTCCTTCGCCAGCACTTCCGGGGGCAGCGTCGCGACCACGAGCATGATATCGCGCGGCTCGTTGTCGCTGGAGGCGTCGAGCGCCTTCTGGATCAGCCTGCTGTAGCCGATCTTGACGAAATATTCCGCGCCGAGCGCGAAGTCGCGCTCCCGGCTGCGGATCGAACTCGTCGTCGGCGCCGAAATCGCCATCAGGCCGTCCAGCTTCTCGCCAAACGGAAATTTGTACCAGGGGATGGTGTAGAGAAATGCGGCGTAGTCCTGCGCCACCTTGCGGGCATAATCGTCCTGCGGCGTGCGCGTGGAGCCTCTGATCCATTCGGTGACGCGGCCGAGGGTGTTCTCGTAAAATCCCTTGATGGCGTATTCGACGGAATAGCTGACGCCGATGATGTAGATCATCGTCTTGACCTCGGCGCGGGATTCGCCGCTATCCGGCACGGCGCGGTTGATGGTGCAGAAGCTGCGCCAGAATCCCAGGATGTGCGAGAGATAGCCGAACTGGCTTTCACTGGACTTGTCGAGAAAGCGGCCGAAATCCTCGAAGGAGTAGACGATGTACCATTCCGGAAAAGTGAAGAAGGTATTGGCTTCCTTGCGCCGATAGCCCCGTTCGTCGATCTCGGGCAACGCGGGGGTCGACGCAGAGGACGTCGCGGTGGCAGCGGAGGGCGAGCAACTGCCCTCGATGTAGGCCATCGGCACAAGCACGGCCAGCGCAATCAGGATAGCGATGGCCACAAGGACACGGCGTAGAAACCTAAGCATGAACGGCGGCCCGCGTTCGCGGCGCCAGTAGATAACCGATCAGGATCGCCACGCCACCGAGGCCCAGATGCGGTGCATTGGCAAAAAACCGGGTGCTCAGCGGCAAGTTCAGGAAGCCGTTGATCAGGATGCCGAAGTCGAGATAGCCGCTGCCGGTCAACAGGCCGAGCACGCCGTCGGCGAAATAGAACGCGCCGAACAGCTGGAAGAATAATTCCGCGGCGCGGCGCGAGGTCCATGCCGCCGCCGCCGCCCACAGCGCGGAGACCAGATGCAGCCCGTCGGCATACCATGTGCGCCGGAACAGGCCGAAGATCATGTCGTTGGCGTCGATGAAGGCGGGGATGTATCCGGTCAGGATCACAAAGCCGAGCAGCGCCGCGTAGCCCCAGGCGCAACATCTGATGATATCCATTGTTGTCTCCAGCCAGCCCGAATCTGTGCTTGCGAGTTTACAGCTTCCAGAGCGCCGCGAGCAAAGCGGAGTTGAAGGTCTCGGGGGCCTCAATCTGCGGAATGTGACCAGGTCCCGGTTAACGATCGATGGCGATGGGAGACCTACTGTCCCGACGGCGTACGCAGGCCGTGCCAGGCGTCGCGCACCTGATGGTAGTGCACTTCCGGCAGATAATCCGGCGTGTTGAGCCCTAGCGTCCTGACGTCGAGCTTTCCGATGGCGCTGAGCAGCGTGTAGGAGGCAATCACCCGCTCGCGCTGGGCGCCGATCAGCCGCGCCTTAGCCAGCGTCAGGTCCTGCTGCGAGTTCAGCACGTCGAGTGTGGTGCGTTGGCCGCCTTGCGCTTCCCTGCTGACGCCCTGCAGCGCGACCGTTGCAGCGCGCACCTCGGCTTCGGAAGCGGCCACCGCGACCTTGGCGCCCTCATGGGAGACCCAGGCGGCGATCGCCGCGGTGCGCGCCTGGTTGCGGACGTGGTCGAGCACCAGCCGGCTTTGCGCCGCCAGTTCCTTGGACTGCCGGGTCTGCGAGGCGCCGGTGCCGCCGTCATAGATCGGCGCGTTGAGCTGGCCGACCACGGACGCCTGATCGGTCCCGAACGTGCCCAGCGTGGGATCGCCGTCCCGGCTGCGGCTGACGCTGCCTTGCAATGTGACAGTCGGCAGCAGGCTGCTCTCGGCGACGCGGATGGTGGTGGAGGCGACGTCGACATCGAAGGCCGCGGCCAGCACCGCCGGATGTTGCTTGAAGGCAAGGCCGGTGGCGTCGTCGCGGCTGCGCGGCAAATAGCGGTCCACGGTTTCGGCGGGCCGCAACTGCGACGGTGGATTGCCGATCACCTGTGTATAGGTCGCCTGGCTGATCGCGAGATTGACCTCGGCCGCATTGAGATCCGCGCGCCCGCGGCTGAGCCGCGCCTCGGCCTGCGCGGTATCGGTCGGCGTCACGTCGCCGGCATTGAGTCGTTTCTGAACGATGCCCTGGGTTTCCTGCAGGAACGCGACGTTGACGCGCTGCGCCTCGACCAGCGACTGATTGGCCAGCACATTGGTATAGGCGGTGACGGCGTCAAGCAGCACGCCCTGGCCGACATTGCGCAGGGCTTCGCGGCCGGCCTGCACCTGCAGTTCCGCGACGCGGACGCTGTTGGCGGTCTTGAAACCGTTGAACAGGGTTTGCGTCACCGTCACCCCGACGGTCCATGGCTTAAGGGTCGCCGACTGGAACGTGTTGCCCGGCAGCAGGTCGCGTACCGCCTGCAACCCGGCGCTGAGACTGGCGACGATCTGCGGCCGGTAGCCGGCCAGCGCCTGGGGGACGTTCTCGTCCGTGGCGCGTTGCCGCGCCCGTTCGGCATTGAGCTGTGGATTGGTCTGGTAGGCCTTGGCCAGGGCCTCGGGAAGGCCTTCGCTGCGGGCTGCGGAAGCCGCAAGTCCGACGCAAGCCACCACGCCAAGACAGATGCCCGATCGAAGCACGCGCCTTGCTACGTGGCCTACTTTAGCGGCACGCCCAACCATATGATCCCGCAAACACTTCCGGCCGTCCGCCCCCGCCGACGCCTTGGTGTCTACTGTTTAGAGGCCGTTGCCGCTACTGGCAAACAGTCGCGCACCGAAACTTGATTCAGTGCTTTGCTGTTGCCGGTTCGTCACACTCCGACATCAGGCAAGTTCCTCGGCAAGGGCCCTTTGCACTTGCGGCCGTTCGGCCATCCGGCGCCGGTGTTCCATCACTCTGGGAAACCGCGAGGGATCCACGCCGTCCCCCTCCAGCCACTGCGCCATGGTGAACAGGTAGGGATCGCAGATCGTGTAGGTTTCGCCCATCACCCAGGGCGTCCCCAGCATTTGATGTTCGATCAGCTCGTAACAGGCCGCCACCGACTGCGGCACCTTGCGCTGCATCGCCGCGATGGCTGCGGGATCGTCGGCCCAGCGATAGCCGCGCATGCGGTGGGAGTGGGCCACATGCAACGTCGAGCACAGATAAAGGTTGAAGGCCTGCGCCTGCGCGAACAGGAAGGGATCGTCCAGCGGGGCCAGCTTTTTCAGTGGAAAACTCTGCGCGATGAAGGCGAGCATCGCGGGCGTCTCGGTCAGGATACCCCGACCGGTCGCCAGCGCCGGAACCCGGCCTTTCGGATTGATGGCCAGATATTCCGGCTGGCGCTGCTCGTCGTTGGCGAAGCTGATCCGCACGGTTGTGTAGTCGGCGCCGGCATCCTCCAGCGCGATATGGGATGCCAGTGAACAGGTGTGCGGCGCGTAATACAGCGTCAGCATATCGATCTCCCTGAAGGGTGGAGGCTTTCCGTCGGCAACGCGGTCGCCTCAGGCGGCGCCGTCAATGATGATGAAATCGGCGTCCGCATGTTTCTGCCGGATCACCTTCGCGCTCTGATATTCCGGGCTGTGATAGCAGGCCAGCGCGGTCGCGCGGTCCTTGAACTCGACCACGACGTTTCGTTCGCGGGCGTTGCCTTCCATGGTCTCAAATGCGCCTCCGCGCACCACGAATTTGGCTCCGAAGTTCTGGAAGGCAGGGCCAGCCGCGGCAAGGTATTCGGGATATCGCTGCTCGTCGCGAACCGAGACCCGCACGATCCAATAAGCCCTCGACATGTCGTTCTCCTGTTGTGGCTCGTGTTGATCGCGATGGCCAATCATCGCGTCTCCGTGGTCTTTACGCGGGATGGTCAATCCAATAAAATGAATAATTATGATGCAATTGATCTTGTGGAGAGATGTATGGACCTGTCGGATCTCCAGATCTTCAGCGCCGTGGTGCGCGAAGGAAGCGTGACGCGCGCGGCCGAGCGGCTGCATCGCGTACAGTCCAACGTTACGACGAGGATCCGGCAGCTCGAGGAGGATTTGTCCGTCGCGCTGTTCATTCGCGAGGGCAAGCGGCTTCACCTCGCGCCAGCCGGTCAGGTGTTGCTCGGCTATGCCGAGCGACTGCTGGCGCTGGCCGACGAAGCCCGCGGCGCCGTGCTGGACGCAAGGCCGCGCGGCACCTTCCGGCTCGGTGCGATGGAGAGCACGGCGGCGGTCAGGCTGCCGGGGCTGCTGAGCGAGTATCACCGCAGACATCCCGGGGTCGTGCTGGAACTGCGCACCGGCAACCCGGTGGTGCTGGGAAGCGCGATCCTGGCCGGCGATCTCGACGCCGCCCTGGTTGCCGAGCCGATTGCGGACGCGCCGTTCGAGAAGACGTTCGCCTTTGACGAAGAGCTGGTGATCGTCGCACCCGCCAATCATCCGCCGATCGGCAGGAAGGGCAGTCTGCCGCGCACCGTGCTGGTGTTCGAGCACGGCTGCCCGCACCGCAAACGGCTCGAGGACTGGTATGCAAGGCGTCAGCAGATGCCGGAGCGCACCATCGAACTCGCGTCCTATCATGCGATCCTGGGATGCGTCGTGGCCGGCATGGGGATATCGCTGATCCCGAAGAGCGTGCTGACGACGTTTCCGGAGCGCAAGCGGCTGAGCGTGCATTCGCTGGCGCGAACCGAAAATGGCGCGCAGACCGTCCTGATCTGGCGCAAGGGAGCCGGTTCGGCGAATGTCAGGGCCATGGAGGAGATTTTGCGGGGCGGTCCGCGTCCCGCCGCCAGGATAGACTGATGGAAATATACTAGGTTCAGACAGCTCGAATCTGTGAGCCGGCCGGCGATGCCCGCTGGTATTGTTCCCGACGGAATCCCGATGCCGAAGAAATTCACCGACCCTGATGACCTCGCGGAGGACATCATCCGCGATGTCGGCACCAACCTCGTGGTCGGGTTGCCGCTCGGGCTCGGCAAGGCCAACCATGTCGCCAACGCGCTCTATGCGCGCGCCGACGCCGACCGTACCATCAATCTGACCTTCTTGACCGCGCTGACGCTGGAAAAGCCGAGGCCCAAGAGCCTGCTGGAACGGCGCTTCATCGCGCCCGTCGTCGACCGGCTGTTCGGCGGCTATCCTGATCTGGCCTATGCCGGCGCGCTGCATGCGGGTGCGCTGCCGCCCAATATCAGCGTGATCGAGTTCTTCTTCCTGGCGGGAAAATGGCTGCACGCGCCGTTCGCGCAGCAGCACTACATCTCCGCGAATTACACCCATGCGTCGCTGTATCTACTGGCACGCGGGCTCAACGTCGTCACCCCGCTGGTGGCAAAGCGCGTCGTCGACGGCGAGACCCGCTACAGCCTGAGCTGCAACACCGACACGTCGCTGGATCTGCTGCGCGCCCGCGTCGAGGGTCGCGCCTCGTTCAAGGTGTACGGGCAGGTCAATTCCGAACTGCCGTTCATGCCGGGCGAGGGGGACCTTCCGGCCTCGGAATTCAGCGCGCTGCTCGACAGTCCCGAGACGGATTTTCCGCTGTTCGCTCCGCCGGCCGAGCCGGTCAGCGACACCAAATACGCGATTGGGCTGCACACTGCGGGCCTGGTGCGCGACGGCGGCACGCTGCAGATCGGCATTGGCCAGATCGGCGACGCGCTGGCGCAGGGTTTGATCGTGCGTCATCGCGAGCCTGCGCGCTTTCGCGAGATCATGCGGCGGCTTTCGCCCGGAGCGGAGCCGACCTCGCTGCTGGAAACCGATGCGTTCGAAAAGGGTCTCTACGGCGTCAGCGAGATGCTGACCGAGGCGTTTATCGGCCTGATCGAGGCCGATATTCTCAAGCGCGAGGTCGATGGTGTGGCGCTGCATGGCGCGTTCTTCCTCGGGCCGAAATCGTTCTATCGCGCGTTGCGGGAGATGCCGCCGGATCGGATCGCCCGGATTCAGATGATGCCGGTGTCCTTCACCAACGAGCTCTATGGCGACGAAGCGGCCAAGCGGCGCGCCCGCGTCGACGCCCGCTTTATCAACAATGCGATGATGGCGACCCTGATGGGAGCCGCTGTTTCCGACGGCCTCGAAGACGGGCAGGTGGTCAGCGGCGTCGGCGGCCAGTATAATTTTGTGGCCCAGGCGTTTGCGCTGGCCGGCGCGCGCGCGATTCTCACGGTCGAAGCGACCCGGCAGGGCAAGGCAAGGACGCATTCGAACATCCGCTGGAACTACGGCCACCTGACGATTCCCCGCCACCTGCGCGATGTCACCGTCACCGAATACGGCGTCGCCGATCTCAGGGGCAAATCCGACGCCGACGTCATCGCCGCGATGCTCGGCGTCGCGGACTCGCGCTTTCAGGGCGAGCTGGCGCGGCAGGCCAAGGATGCCGGCAAGTTGCCGAAGAATTTTGAAATTCCGGCGGGCAAACGCGAAAACTTTCCGGAGCGCATCAAGGCCGCCTTGCAGCCGGCGCGCGAAGCGGGCCTGCTGCCATCGTTTCCGTTCGGCAGCGACTTCACCGACACCGAGCAGCGCCTAATTCCGGCGCTGCAAGTATTGCAGGAGGCGCAGCGTTCGCCGCTGCAATTGCCCGGGCTGTTGTGGCAGGGACTTTCGCGCACCCCTGATACCGCCGACGTCGAATGCCTGGCGCGGCTCGGCCTCGATATGCCCAAGACGTTGTCGGAACGCGCCTACCGCGCGCTGGTCAGCGCGGCGCTGGCGCGGAGCAGGGGAGCATAAATCCATCGTCGTCCCCGCGAACGCGGGGACCCATACGCCGCGGCGGTTATTGTGACCACGCTGGTCGTCGACGATCTTCTTCAACAACAGATGACCGGGATCATGGGTCCCCGCGTTCGCGGGGACGACGAGGGGAGTTCGCCCGCTACCTGTTCTTGTTCACCGGCTTGCGCTTCTCGATGAAGGCCGCCATGCCTTCGGCGCGATCCTCCAGCGCGAAGGTCGAGTGGAACAGGTTGCGCTCGACGTTCATGCCTTCCGCCAGCGGCGTCTCGAAGGCGCGGTTGATGGCTTCCTTGGCCATGGCGGCTGCGGGACGCGACATCGCGGCGATTTTTTCCGCCGCCGCCAGCGCTTCCGCCATCAACTTGTCCGCGGGCACAACGCGGCTGACCAGGCCCGAGCGTTCCGCTTCGGCGGCGTCCATCATGCGGCCGGTGAGGCAGAGGTCCATCGCCTTGGATTTGCCGACCGCGCGGGTCAGCCGTTGCGTTCCGCCAATGCCGGGGATGGTGCCGAGCGTGATTTCCGGCTGGCCGAATTTGGCGGTGTCCGCGGCGATGATGATGTCGCACATCATCGCCAGTTCGCAGCCGCCGCCCAGCGCATAGCCGCTGACCGCGGCAATGGTCGGCTTGCGGCATCGGGCGACGCGGTCGCCGCCGATGGCGGTGAAATCGCTGGAAAACATGTCGATGAAGGTTTTCGGCTGCATTTCCTTGATGTCGGCGCCCGCCGCAAAGGCCTTTTCGCCGCCAGCCAGCAGGATGCAGCCGATCGCGTCATCGGCCTCGAGATCGTCGACCGCCGCGGCGATCTCCCGGAATACGCCGAACGACAGCGCATTCAGCATCTTCGGGCGGTTCAGCGTGATAATGCCGACCGCGCCTTTGGCTTCGACAATGATGTGTTCGAACGTGCTCATGATTCACCCCGGCGCCTGATTGCGCCGGCAATGTGCCCGCTGGCGGGATGGGCTTCAAGTGGGACGAATCCGCGAGTATGCGCATGCCGGGTGAGCGCGGTTGCTCACCCGCAGCATGCCGGCAGCGCGTTACGCCATGAACATACGCGCGGCGGAGGCCATCGTCAGCAGCGCGCCGAAGGCGATGAAGATCTTCCCGATCAGAGAGGTCTGGTCCCAGGCGGAATCGTCCTTGCTGGCGGCCATGACAGGCGCGGCGGGGGCGGCAGGCGCTTCGGCCGACGCCAGCGTCATGGTCGGTGCAGCGGGCTTGCCGTCGGGCTTGGCCTGTTGCAGCGCGCGGTCGAGATCATTGAGCTGATCGGAGGCGACGACCTCGCCTTCAGCGGCCGGCTGGGCGTCAACCGGCTTGTCCGCGGCAGCCAGCAGCACCGTGTTGGCTTTCGCCGACATCGCCCGGGCGCTGTCGACCGGTACCTCGGCGGAGGCCAATTGCGCGTTGGCATTGGCGATCGACGGCGGGATCGCGGTCGAATCCTTGCCGGCGTCATCAGCGGCGAAAGTCGCCTTCCTGGCGGCCGAGGATTTCAGCGCCACCTTGACCGATTTTCGCTGCGCGATTTTTTTCGACTGGCGCGGCTTGGCGTATTTGTTGAGTTTGATCGGCGTCCCCGTGGCGCTTTCGGCTCTTGTAGTCGCAGTGTCACCCCCCGGTGCCGCCTGCGATGGCCCCGCCAGACACACAAAGAGCCCGGTCGCTAGAATCAATGCCGAGCGCCCGCTGGCTTTGATGATCATTTGGCAATCTCCCCATTTGCCCGCCCCCAAAGGGAAATGAGACCCCACCGCATGGCCACAGCGCGGCAGAAAAAGGGAATCTTGGGGCGAGACAGGGCGAAAGCAGGGCAGCAACGGGTGTCGGGCTACTCGGTGGCCAGGCCCTCATGCGCATCGCATGCCGTAACCGACGCCGTGGGTGTCAGCGGAACCGATCGATGTTATGAGCCATCCGGAGCGGAATTCGCTGTCGCGATTCCCGAAGCGGGGTGCGACGGTCTCGCGGCGGCCGGAAGCTTGGATCACGACTTCGTGATTTTCGTTTACCGGCGTAACAAATTGAAAGATCGACCGAATTGCAATGTGGGAGCGCGCGTGCGCGAACGTGAGGATGAATGGACCGGCCTGATGCGGTCGGCCATTTCAGGCGACGATGCGGCGTATCATCGCCTGCTCAGGGCCGTGACGCCGGTGCTTCGAGCCGCGGCGCGCCGCGGCCTGACGCGGGCTGGACAACCGGCCGATCAATCCGAGGACATCGTGCAGGACATTTTGTTGGCGGTGCATCTGAAGCGGCATACCTGGGACGCCAGCGCCCCGTTCGCGCCATGGCTGTTTGCGATCGCCCGCAACAAGCTGATCGACGCGCTGCGCCGCCGCGGCCGCCGGGTGTTCGTCAATATCGACGATTTCGCCGAGACGTTGCCGGGCGAGCCGGCCGCGGAGACTGTGCCGGCCGGCGAGGTCGAGGCCCAGCTGCAGTCGCTGCCGGCCCGTCAACGCGACGTGCTGCAGTCGATCGCGGTCGATAGCGCGTCGATCCAGGATACCGCGAAGAAATTTGCGATGAGCGAGGGCGCGGTGCGCGTGGCGCTGCATCGCGGGCTTGCCAGCCTCACCGCCAGGCTACGGGGAAAATGAGAATGGAGACCGATCAGCTCATTCGTACCCTCGCCGCCGACAACGCCCACCGCGCGCGGCCGGTCGGCTCCGTGCTGGCACTGTCGCTGTTGCTGGCGGCGCCGGTTTCGATCGTGATTTTCCTGACCGAACTGGGTGTTCGGCCGGATGTCATGACCGCGATGCGCAATCCGTTTTTCGACCTGAAATTTGCGGTGACGCTGGCACTGGCGATCTCGGCCGTCGCCATCAGCCTGCATCTGTCGCGGCCGGAGGCCTCGCTGCGGGGCTGGGCATGGCTGCTGCTGATTCCAATCGGGCTTCTGGTTGCTGGCATCGGCGGCGAGATGATGATGATGCCACAGCGGCCGCCGATGATGACGCGTTTGGTGGGGCGCAATGCGTGGAACTGCCTGACGTCGATCCCGCTGATGGCGCTGCCGCTATTGGTGGCGGCGCTGCTCGGCTTGCGTCACGGCGCCCCGACACGGCCCGCGGTCGCCGGCGCGATCGCCGGACTGCTGTCGGCCGGCCTGGCGGCAACGCTCTACGCCTCGCATTGCACCGACGACTCGCCGCTGTTCGTCGCGACCTGGTACACGATCGCAGCCGCGCTGGTAGCCGCTATCGGCGCGCTGGCGGGGCCGAGGGTGTTGCGGTTCTAATGCGGTTGAAGGCTTACGCCGCCGGTGCGGCGGCGGCCTGCTGCATCCGGTGGAAGCGCAGGACCTGCTGTGCGGTCGAGGACCGCAGCCGTTCATAGGTAGCCTTGCAGGCCGCGAGATCGGTTGGTTCCAGGCCGGACAGTTTGTCGCGCATGTTGATGATCGCCTTCACGGTCGACCACGACAGCGCACTGACCTTGGCCAGGATCATGACGCCCTCGGCACGGGTTTCCAGCATCATGTTCTCGGCGATCGACACCGGCACTTTGGCAAGCGCCGCGAGCGCAGCGTTGGCTTCGTCGAATTTGCCGGCATCGGCGAACGCCGCGACCTGGAATTCGTCGAGCCGGCCATCCTCGTAGAGCGATTTGACCAGCGCATGGGCGATCGCGGTGTCCCTGGTGATCGCCACGGGTGCCGAGCGCGCCAGCCGCGTCGCTTCGCGCACGGCGGTCGGCACATCCCCTGCCTGCTTCGGATGGGCGGCCTCGAGGCGCTCCCGTACCGTGGCGGAAGCCTTGGCGATCAGTTTCAAATAGAGGTGCCGGGGTATCGTCGGACGCATGCCGAGGCAGGTTGCGAGATTGTCGTCGCCCTCGGCGCGATTGACCAGCCGGGTGAAACCGCGTTCGGAAAACTCCGCGCCGGGATTGTTGACGGTGCTCTGGATCACCTCGTCATTGCCGCGCAGCACCAGTACGTCGGTCACTGCGCCGCTCAGCACACGTCGCAGCGAAATCGCCAGCAAATGCGCCTGGCTCTTGTTGCGCGCGGTCTCGATCAGCACCTCGTCATCGAGGCGCTCCGACTTCGACAGCACCGGAGCGGCGACCTCGATCAGGTCGTCGAACGCCAGCGCGCGGATCGTGCCCGGCGGTGCGGTGTCGATCGGAGCCAGGCGATTGGCGAGCAGCGCCCTGGCGGAAGTCTCGATGTGAACCATCAGGCACTGGAAAACGTCGTCGAACAGCCCGACCTGTTCGTCGGAATACTCCACCGCGCCGTTGATGAAGAGGTCGGTGACCCGGCGCAGGGTCTCGACCCGGCGCGCCACGGTTCCATGCGCGAGCGTGGTCTGCAACTCGTCGAGCAGACTTTCGGTGGTGGCGGCGGGCTTCGAACTCATGACTCTATCCTGGAGCATTCGGACATTCAGGCCGTCGACGGTTTCTCCGTCGTCCGGAAACGGAATTGGTCGGATCAGGCGCTGGCGATGCGGTTGCGTCCCCGTGCCTTGGCTGCGTAAAGCGCGCTGTCGGCGCGCGCGAGAATGACGTCGGGCGTCTCGTTCGGTTTCAGCGTCGCGACACCGGCCGAAATCGTTACCTGCATGCCGGGCGAGAACGCGCTCCAGTCGAGATCGGCGATGATCGCACGCAGCCGGTCGAGGATGCGCGCGGCGCCTTCACCTGAAGTGTCGGGAAGCAGCAGCAGGAATTCCTCGCCGCCATAACGGCCGAACTTGTCGATGGGGCGGATGTTGGCGAACACGGTAATGGCGAATGTCCGGAGCACCTCGTCGCCGGTGGGATGGCCGTAGGCGTCGTTGATGCGCTTGAACCAGTCGAGGTCGATCAGGGCGACCGAGCACGGCGTTTGGCTGCGATGGGCGCGGGCGATCTCTTCGTCGAGCACGCCCATGATGCAGCGACGGTTGAACGAGCCGGTCAGTTCGTCGAGTTCGGCGAGTTCTTCGATGCGCTTGTAGGCTTCCTTCAGCTCGACACCGCTCTTGTAGAGCGATTGGCGCATCGTACTGGAGAAAATGCCGATGAACATGCAGCGCCCGATGGTCAGGATAAACACCGTCATCGTGGCGAAGCGCTCGATATAATTGCCGTGCGGCATTGCAATCGGCTTGTCGGTCAAAAGAAACAGTGCGGCGAGCCCGAA
>CALROE020000018.1:0-12970 GCA_943369715.1 Bradyrhizobium ivorense | reverse complement strand
CCTCGGTCGAACAACTCAAACAGCACATCAATGCGTTCATCAAAGCCTACAACAAAGATGCCGAGCCGTTCGTCTGGACAAAATCCAAAGTCCACCAGCGCCGTGTCAAAGGACGCCGTCTCAGTGACTTATGATTCCGGGTACTAGGTTGATCCCTCCGGCGGTGGTGGATGTTATGAGTCTGACAGAACGCGAGACCCACTTCGAGTTCGGCGAAAACTGGAAAAACTACTCAAAGACCATCGACCGGAAGCGCATCGACTCGGCGATAGCGGGCATGCGAAAGCTCTTTCCGGACGGCCTCGCGGGAAAGACCTTTCTGGACATCGGCTGCGGATCGGGCCTGCACTCGCTGGCCGCGCTTTCACTCGGCGCCGAATCGGTGACGGCAATCGATATCGACGAAAACTCCGTCGCCACGGCGCAGGAACTGCTCACCAAATATATGCCCGGCGCGAAATGGAGCGCGAAGGTGGCGTCGGTTTTCGACGCCTCGGCGGCCACGCTCGGCAGCTTCGACGTGGTCTATTCATGGGGCGTCCTGCACCACACCGGCGACATGTGGAAGGCGATCGAAAGCGCCGCCGATCTTGTCAAATCCGGCGGTCAGTTTGCGATAGCGATTTATTCGACGACGACATGCGACTCGATCTGGAAGACCGAAAAGAGGCTCTACTCGCGGGCCCCGCGACCGATCCAGTGGGGCATCAGGCAAGCCTACATGGCCGCGCTGCTGGCCCGCCAGACCCTGACCGGAGACAATCCGCTCGCCTACGTGCGAAACTACGCCAAATTGCGCGGCATGAACTTCTCCCACGATGCGCATGACTGGCTCGGCGGATACCCTTACGAAACCGCGACGGCCAAAGAGCTGCATGACCGCATTTGCAGCATGGGATTTGCCGTGCAGCGGTCGTTCCCGCTGCCCGTCAGTTTCGGCCTGTTCGGCGCCGGGTGCCACGAGTTCGTCTTTCAGCGGATTTGACCGGGGCTTCCGCGCGCCGCGCATCCAGCCGCTATTGCTTGATGCCAACGGCGCACCAGAACGGGGCGGCTTCGGAGAACCTGACGTCGCCAAACCCGGCGTCAGTGAGCATCTGCCTGACCTGCTGTTTGGTAAAACGCTTCTCCAGGCTGGTGCAGAAGCGGTCATAGGCGTCGGTTCGCATCACGTAGAAGCTTCGATGACGATAATATTCCAGCGGAATGGATGCCGTCGGCAGGCCCGCGCGCTGTACCAGCGCCGCAAGGCGCGCCAGTGGCCAGTAGATCAGGGCCGCGATGATCTGGCTAACCACCAGCCGCAAGCCCGCGGGCAAACGGCAAATCACCATCCTGGAGACATTGCTGAGCTTCCACAGAGTCCTGAACCACCATGGGCGGTTGTCGAGCGCGTAATAGAGATAGATCAGGAACGGCGCGCCCGGCCTGAGCTTCGAAGCGATCTCCCGGATGGCGGCGGGAGTGTCGGGAATGTGATGAAGCACGCCAAGTGAAAACGCGAAATCGAGCGAACCATCGTCGAACGGCATGTCACCGGCGCTCGCCAGATGAAAGCTCGTGTTCGGTGCGCCCGAAAGGTTCTTCCGGGCGACCGCGAGCGCATCAGCGCTGGCATCGAGCAAATGCAGATGCCCGACCCGCGGAGCCACCAGAAACGACCACCGTCCGCTGCCGCAGCCGACATCCGCCCCGACCGCTTCAGCCGGCAATATGTCCCAGGGAAAGATGTGAAAGTACGACCGGAACACCGCTTCGCGTTCGGAGGCGGAAAAATTCTCCTCGTCCTGCTGAAACGTCGACCATTCATGGCCGAATCCGGCCGCGACGGTCTCGTCGACGTTGCGTCGTGAATTCTTCATGGCCGCAAACCGCTCCGGAGTGATGGCGATCGCATCGCCCTAGACCCGCCGGTAGTCGTCCTCGATGCGGATGATGTCGTCCTCGCCGAGATAGCTGCCGGTCTGGACCTCGATCAGTTCCAGCGAGATCTTGCCCGGATTTTCCAGCCGGTGGGTGGCGCCGATCGGAATGTAGATCGATTCATTCTCGTGCACGGTCTTGACCAGGTCATTGACCGTCACCCGCGCCGCGCCCCGCACCACGATCCAGTGTTCGGAACGATGGTGATGCTTCTGCAGGGAGAGCCGGCCGCCCGGCTTCACGATGATGCGCTTGACCTGATGGCGATCGCCATTGTCGACGGATTGATAGGATCCCCAGGGCCGGTGCACCTTGATATGCTCTTCGGTCACCTGAGGTGCCACGGTCTTCAGTTTCGCCACCAGCCGCTTCAGCCCGTTGGCATCCTTCTGGCGCGACACCAGGATGGCGTCCTGCGTCGCCACCACGACGAGATCGTCGACGCCTTCGAGCGCCACCAGCGCCCGGTCGGTCGAAACGTTGCAGTTGCGCGAATCCTCGAACACGGCAGCACCCTGCGCGGCGTTGCCCTCGGCGTCCTTGTCCGACAGTTCCCACACCGCGTGCCAGGAGCCGACGTCGGACCAGCCGCACGAGACCTGCACCACCGCGGCGCGCGCGGTCTTCTCCATCACCGCGTAATCGATCGAGATCGCCCTGGCCTTCCCGAACGATTCGGGATCGAGCGTCACGAAGCCCAGATCACGTCCTGCCCCGGTTACCGCCGCCGTGACGGCCTGCACGCTGTCGGCATCGAAATTGCGATATTCATCCAGCAGCATGGCGGCCCGAAACATGAAATTGCCGCTGTTCCAGAGATAGCCCAGCTTGATATAGCCCGCGGCCGTGGCCGGGTCCGGCTTCTCGACGAATTTGGCGACGCTGCGGACTTCGCCTGAAATCGGCTGGCCCGGGCTGATATAGCCATACTCGGTCGCCGGACGCTCGGGCTCGACGCCAAAGGTCACGATATTGCCGGCCTCGGCCGCGACCAGCCCCCTGCGGCAGGCGGCAACGAAGGCCGGGGCATCGCGGACCACATGATCCGCGGCGAGCGCCAGCACCACCGCATCGGCATCGCGCATTTGCGCGAAGGCCGCACCCGCCGCGATCGCCGGCCCGGAGTCGCGCCGCATCGGCTCCAGCAGGACATCCGCCTCGATACCGACCTCGGCCAGCTGCTCCAGCACCATGAAGCGATAGGCCGTATTGGTGATGATGATCGGGCGCTCGAACAAGGCCGCCTCCGACACCCTCAGCAACGTATCCTGGAACGTCGAACGCGTGCCGAACAACGGCAGGAACTGCTTCGGACGCACCTCGCGCGAGGCGGGCCACAGCCGCGTTCCGGCGCCGCCGCACATGATCAGTGGGATTATTCGCCCTGCCATTGGCTCCTCGAATGTCCTGATATCGCCCGTTCCCGGGCCTCTTTACCCGTCGTGTCGAGGGTGCCGCAATACCCAGTTGCCCGGCTATTGCCAGATCGGCCCCAAAACCATACCAAGGCGAACGAAATTCAACGCGCGGCCGCCGGATCGCGCTTTTTTGACCCCTTCTCGAACCGAAGAGCGCGCACCACATGCGCCGGATCCTGCTTTCAGCGCTAAAGATATTGATCTCCGCCGCGCTGCTCTATCTCGCGCTCCGCAAGGTCGATTTTTACGAACTCGCCTCGCGATTCAACGTCGCGAGTCTGGGCTGGATCGGGCTGGCGATCGCCGTGCTGTTCCTGCAGATCTTCGTCGGCGTGCTGCGCTGGCGCGAGATCAGCGTCGAATGCGGCGCGCCGCTCGGAACCGCGCAGGCGATGCGCTACAATGTCATCGGAACATTCTTCAATCAGACGCTGCCCTCCTCGATCGGCGGCGATGCGGTGCGGCTGTGGCTGGTCGCGCGCGCCGGCGCCGGCTGGCGGGCGGCGACCTACTCCATTTTCGTCGATCGCGCGATCGGTCTGATCGCGCTGGCGGTCGTCATCGTTGCGACCCTGCCATGGAGCTACAATCTGATCACCGATCCGCACGGCCGAACCGCGCTGCTGTCGGTCGATTTCGCCGCCCTTGCGGGCGGGCTGGGATTCCTGGTTCTCGGCAGACTGCCGTGGCCATGGCTGAGGCGCTGGTGGGCCACGCACCACCTGCATGCCTGCTCGGTGATCGCCAACCGTGTCATCTTCAGCCGGGAGCGCGGGCCGAAAATCGCGGTGCTGTCGCTTCTGGTTCATGTCCTCGCCGTCGTCATCGCCTGGTGCGTGGTGCAGTCGATCGCGGCACCGGTGGCGTTCGGCCAGATCTTCCAGCTGGTCCCGCCGGTCATGCTGATCACCATGCTGCCGATCTCGATCGCCGGCTGGGGCGTCCGCGAGGCCACCATGGGCCTGGCGTTCGGCTATGCCGGGCTGATGAGCAGTGAAGGCGTCAACATCTCGCTGCTGCTTGGCGCGGTGTCGTTCATCGTCGGCGCCTTCGGCGGGCTGGTGTGGATCTTCAGCGCCGAAAAGGCCGCCAAGGGCGCCGCGCCGATCGAGGTTCACGAGTAGGATGCACGTCCGGGGCGAGAGCCGCCGCCGTCCTGCAACCGACCAGCCTGAACCACCGATACATCAGGTGCGACCGATGCTTTTGACAGTTCCATTCGGCCTCGGTAACCTCAGCGCTGCACGAGAAATCAATGAAGATCAGCGTCGTCACAGCCAGCTACAATTCCGAGGCAACGATTGGCTTCACGATCCAGTCCTTTCTCGAGCAGGATCATCCCGATAAGGAAATGCTGGTGATCGACGGCGCATCCAGCGATGCGACGTTGAAAATCGTCGAGTCGTTCGGATCCGACGCGATACGCGTGTTCTCGGAGAAGGACAAAGGCGTCTACGATGCCATGAACAAGGGTTTTCACTTGTTCGAGGGCGACGCCATCGGATTTCTGAATTCCGACGACACGTTTCACGATTCCCGCGTCCTCCGCGACATATCAGCGGCATTGCAGGATGCCGACATCGCCTATGGCGACCTGCATATGGTGACCGATCATCGCAGCAAGCGCGTGGTGCGTGCATGGCGCGGCGGAACATTCAATCGCCACTCGTTTCAGCTCGGCTGGGTGCCGCCGCACCCGACCTTCTACATGCGCAGGGAAGTGGCGCAAAAGGTCGGCGACTACGATTTGAGCTACGTCACGACCGCCGACTACGACTACATGCTGCGGGCGCTGGCGCTGAACGATTTCAGGGCGCGCTACATCCCGCGGGTCCTCGTGGACTTCCAGATCGGCGGCATCAGCACCAAGGGCTGGCGCGTCACGCTGCGCGGAAACCTGGAATGCCTGCGATCGCGGCGCGAGCATCTGAACGCGCCTGTTATCGACCCCGCGTTCTTCCTGCGTTTCGCCCGGCGGATTTTTCAGCTCCGCCGATCAGGACTGTAACTTAAGCGCGGTGAGATTAAGTTGACCTGGAGCGGCATCGGAACTTCACCTCTCCCTTCGGGAGAGGTCGGCGCGTAGCGCCGGGTGAGGGGTTAAAGTCTCTCATCGGAGCAGCACCCCTCACCCGATTTGCTACGCAAATCGACCTCTCCCCGGTGGGGAGAGGTGAATCCAGCTGCTTGGGCCGACCAATTCAACCCTCGGACGCCGCTTCCCCGGCCGGCGCCGGCGAGCCGAACTCCGGCACCGCATCCTTCAACACCGCCCTGATGGTGGCCCGGTCGTCCCGGCCAATGGCCTGGTCGAGCGCCGCAAGCCATTCGCGCAAGGCAGCCATCGGCGGCTCGTTGGGCTTGGCCGCCATGATTCCGGCGACGCCGATCTCGACCGCGGGCTCCTCGGCGGCGAACAGGATTTCGTTCAGCCGCTCTCCCGGCCGCACGCCGCTGAAGACGATATCGATATCGTGCCCCGGCTGCAGGCCGGACAACCGGATCATCCGCTCGGCGAGGTCGACGATCTTGACCGGCTGGCCCATGTTCAGCACGTAGACCGAGACGTCCGCCGGCGACGGCGACAGCGCGTGGGTGGCCGCGGTCAGCACCAGGTCGCAGGCTTCGCGGATGGTCATGAAGTATCGGACCATGTCGGGATGCGTGACCGTGACCGGCCCGCCGGCCTCGATCTGCGCCTTGAACTTCGGCACCACAGACCCGTTGGATGCCAGCACATTGCCGAACCGCACGGAAATCAGCCGCATCCGCGGCTTGGCCCCCTGCTGCGCCTTCAGATCGTGATCGAGCGCCTGGCAATACATCTCGGCGAACCGCTTGGTCAGCCCCAGCATCGAAACCGGCTCGATCGCCTTGTCGGTCGAGATCATCACCATCGCCGTGGCGCCCGCCGCAAGGGCTGCGTCGGCGACGTTGACCGACCCGAAGATGTTGGTCTTGACGCCCTCGCTCCAGTCGCGTTCGAGTATAGGCACATGCTTGAGCGCGGCTGCGTGGAACACGATATCCGGCTTGAACTCGATCATCAGCCGCTGCATGCGTTCACGATCGCGAATGTCGGCGATGCGGCCCTCGATCACGGCGCTGCCGCCATGCGCGGCCAGCGTTTCCGTCACCGCATAGAGCGCCGGCTCGGAATTCTCGATCACCAGCAGCCGCGCCGCGCCGAAGGTCACGACGCGGTCGCAGATTTCCGCGCCGATCGAACCGCCGCCGCCGGTGACGATCACCGCCTTGTTCTTCACCAGCGCTTCGAGACGCGCATAGTCGATCTTCTCGCTGGGCCGCAGCAGCAGGTCCTCGACCGCCACATTGGTCAGCCGCGGCACGTCGCCGCTCTCCAGCGACGGCAGCCGGCTGACGATCAGCCCGAGCCGGCGCGCCCGCATCAGCACGGCCTCGGGATGCGCCTCGGGCTCGAACGCCGACGGCGTCATCACCACGCGCATGATCGGCTTGTTGCGCCGCGCGAAATCGCCGATCACGTCCTCGATGTCGTCGATGCCGCCGAGCACCGGGATATTCCGGATGGTCTGGCCGCGATCGGCCGGCGACGGCGACAGCAGGCCGACCGGCCAGATCCGCTTGACCGCGCCGCTCTCGATGCCGCGCAGGAGAATTTCAGCATCCGCGGCGCGGCCGACCAGCAGGGTCGCCGAGGCGTCTTCCGACTTGGCGTGGTGGCGGACGCGGGTATAGCGGAAATAGCGATAGGCAAAGCGCGAACCGCTCAGGAAGAACACCTCGAGAAAGAAATAGAGAACGATGGTGATCCGGCCGAGGAAGAAGGTGGTGCCACTGCCGGGCGCCACGATCAGATAATCCAGCACCACGAGCCCGAGCGTCAGTACGGCCGCGACGCGCAGGATGTTCAGCGCGTCCGGCAGCGAAATGAAACGCCATTTCGTGGTGGTGAGGTTGAACGTATAGCAAACCACGACGCTGAAGGCGACGAACCACGGCAGAAGGCGCAGCAGCAGCGGCAGGCGATCGAGGAGAGCGTCACCCTCGAACCGCAGATAGAAGCTGACGAACAGCGCAGCCATGGTCGCCAGCGCGTCGTGCGTGGCGATCAGCACGTTGCGCAGGGTCAGATTCGAGAAACGCATCATGTCGCCGACCGGTAACGAGGAATATTGGGGTGCCGCAGCAGGGCCGCTGATAGCTCATCCCGCGCGTGCAGGCCAGCCGTTGCCGGCGGAACCCTCACGACCGTGCTCACGCCTTGTCCCCACGGGCGCGATTGACCAGCGTCGTCGTCGAGAAGCCCGGCAGCACGTCGATCAGCAGCACCTCGCCGCCATGGGCTTCGACGATCTCGTGACCCACCACCTGGTCGCGGGTGTAGTCGCCGCCCTTCACCAGGACGCTCGGCTTGATCGCGGTGATCAGCCGGATCGGCGTGTCCTCCTCGAACACCACGACGAGATCGACCGCCTCCAGCGCCGCCAGCACCTCCGCGCGCGCGCGCTCGTCCTGCACCGGGCGCGCCTCGCCCTTCAGCCGCTTCACCGAGGCGTCGCTGTTGAGACCGACGACCAGCCGGTCGCAGGCGCCGCGCGCCGCGGTCAGCACCTTGACGTGGCCGGGATGCAGGATATCGAAACAGCCATTGGTGAAACCGATCCGCAATCCCTGCTGGCGCCACTCCGCAAGCTGCGCCTCGAGGCCGGCGCCCGACGCTACGATCTTTTCTTCCGCCGCGAGAAATGCATGCGGCAGGATTTTGCGGCGCAATTCGGCTGACGTGACGCTGGCGGTGCCCTTCTTGCCGACGGCAACGGCGGCGGCCGCATTCGCCATCCGCAACGCGGTTTCCCAATCGGCTCCGGCTGACAGCGTCACCGCCAGCACCGCGGCGACGGTGTCACCGGCACCGGAGACGTCGCGCACTTTTACGGGATGCGCCGGCACATGGATCGCCTCGCCGTGGCGCGGCACCAGCGTCATGCCGTGCTCGCTCTGCGTCACCAGGATGGCTTCGCAATCCGCCAGCTGCATCGCGTCCTGTGCGGCGTCGGCGATGCTCTTTTCGGTATCGGCGCGGCTGCGGGTCGCCTCGGAAAATTCCTTGCGGTTGGGCGTCAGCAGCGTGGCGCCGCGGTAGATCGCGAAATTGGCGCTTTTGGGATCGACGATCACGCGCTTGCCGAGTTTTTTCGCGGCGTCGATGACGTTGCGGATCACCCGCGCCGTCAGCACGCCCTTGGCGTAGTCGGACAACAGCACGATGTCGGCGCGGGGAAGCTGCGGCAGAATCGCGTCGATCAGCTTCTGCTCGATCCCGGCGGAAGCCGGCTGCGCCACTTCCCAGTCCGCGCGCAGCATGTGGGTGGAGAAATGTTCGGAGACGAAGCGCACCTTTCGCGTCGTCGGCCGCGACGGATCGGAGACCAGCACGCTTTCGATTCTGGCTTCCTGCGAAAGCGCGGATTTCAGCGCCGCGCCGGCATCGTCCTCGCCAATCAGCCCGACAAAAATGCAGCGCGCGCCGAGTGAGGCGATGTTGCGCGCGACGTTGCCGGCGCCGCCGATATTGGTTTCGCTGCGCCGCACGGCGATGACCGGCGCGGGCGCTTCCGGCGAAATCCGGGAGACCTCGCCATAGACGAATTCATCGAGCATGAGGTCGCCGACGCAGAGCACCGTCTGGCTGGCAATCGCATCCGACAGGGCTTCAAAATCGAACATTTTTTCTCGTCATCTGTTGCGCCGCTAACGGAAACGGTCGGGGCGATTGAGAAAATCGCCGACGTAAGCCGAAACCGCGTCTTCCAGCGGCGTAAAACCGCCATTGTAGCCGGCGCGTTGCAGCCGATCGACCTCGCTTTGGGTGAAATACTGGTAGCTGCCGCGAATTTGTTCGGGCATGTCGACATACTGGATATTCGGAGATGTGCCGAGCGCGGCATAGGCCGAGAGCATCAGGTCCCTGAAGCTGCGCGCGGTGCCGGTGCCGACGTTGAAGAGGCCGCTGACCGAGGGCGTCGCCATCAGCCACATCATCACCCGCACCACGTCGTCGACATAGATGAAATCCCGCCGCTGGTCGCCGTCGGCGATGCCGTCGCGGTGGGATTTGAACAGCTGCACGACGCGGCCGGCCTTGATGTCGTCGAAGCGCCGCGCCAGCACGCTCATCATCGTGCCCTTGTGATATTCATTGGGACCGAACACGTTGAAGAATTTCAGGCCGGCCCATTGCGGCGGCAACCGTTCGCCGTTGGCCGCGCGTTCGGCGACCGCCATGTCGAACAAATGTTTGCTCCAGCCGTACAGATTCATCGGCCGCAGCGTCCTCAGCGCCGGCAACGACGGATCGTCGGCAAAACCCTGCGCGCCATCGCCATAGGTCGCCGCCGACGAGGCGTAGATGAACGGCGTCGAATTGGCGGTGCACCAGTCGAGCAGCCGCATCGACAGACGGAAATTGGTTTCGATGACGAGATCGCCGTCGGTGGCCGTGGTCTCGGAGATCGCGCCGAGATGGATGACGGTATCGAGCCGGCGGCCCTTGAGCCAGTCCGCAAGCTCAGCCGGCGGCACGAAGTCCGCGAGCTGGCGCTTGGCCAGGTTGCGCCACTTGCCGTCATGGCCGAGCACATCGCAAACCGCGACATCGGCGCGGCCGGCGTCATTCAACGCGGCCACAACGTTCGATCCGATAAAACCGGCGCCTCCGGTCACCAGCAGCATGCCGTCCCCTGCCCTTGATGTGGGATGCCAGCTTTGCCCCAGTCCCGCCCGGCAGGCAACTTGGGTCATCCCGCGTGGTGAAGACGGCCGCCGACGGCCGGCGATGACTTTACCTCGCCTTGGGGAGCCGTTACCGACAGGATTGAAATGCAGCCCGCGAAACCCATTAAGACATGAACCCGGATTCAACATATAAGGCAGAGACGGAAGACCCGGCCGACACAAGGCCGATCCTGATCGTCCCCTATATGTGGATCGGTGACTTCGTGCGCGGCCACACCGTGGTGCGGGTGCTGAAGCAGCGCTGGCCGAACCGGCCGGTCGACCTGCTGGTCACCTCGCTATGCGCCCCGCTGGTCGATTACATGCCCGGCGTTCGCGCCGGGATCGTCTGGGACCTGCCGCGCAGCCGGCTGGCGGTGGCCAGGCAATGGGGCCTGGCGGAGCAGCTGCGGGCCCGGGGCTACGGCACCGCGTTGGTGCTGCCCCGCACCTGGAAGTCGGCGCTCGCGCCCGCGCTGGCCGGCATCCCGGAACGGGTGGGGTTTGTCGGCGAAGCCAGGTTCGGGCTGATCAACCAATGGCGCTGGGGCGAGAAGGCGCTGCCCCGCTTCATCGACAAGAACGCGGCGCTGGCGCTGCCCGACGGCGCGCCGCTGCCTCCGGAATGGCCGGTGCCGCAACTCAGGGTTCCCGCTGAGGAGGCCAGCCGCTGGCGACAGGCCAACGGGCTGAGCACAGGTCCGGCCATAGCCTTGGCGCCGGGCTCGGTCGGCGCCTCCAAGCGCTGGACCTGGTATCCGGAAGCCGCCCGCCTGCTGGCCGGTCGCGGCTTTGATGTCTGGGTGGTCGGCGGCCCCGGTGAAAAGGCGCTGGCGGCGGAGATCGTGGCTGCCGGCGGCCCGCGGGTCCGCGACCTCACCGGGTCAGATCTGCGCAACGGCATCCTGGCGATGGCGGCGGCCAGCGTCGCGATCTCGAACGATTCCGGGTTGATGCACATTGCGGCGGCGATCGGGACGCCGACCATGGGCATTTTCGGTCCCACCAGCCCCTATCTCTGGGCGCCGCTGAATGACCTTGCCGCGACCGTGCAGACCACAACGGTGTTGCCGTGCCAGCCCTGCCAGCGGGTGGTCTGCACCATGAACGACCACCGCTGCATGCGCGACATTCTCGCTTCCGACGTGGTCGGGATTACCGAGCGCGTGCTGGCCGAGGCGGCGCAGCCATGAGCAAAACCGGTTTACCCAGGCCCGCGGCGTTCCTCGACCGCGACGGCGTCGTCAATCACGACGACGGCTATATGGGCACGCGCGAGCGGATCCGCTGGATGCCGAATGCGGCGAAGGCGATCCGCCGGCTCAACGACGCCGGATATCTGGTCTTCTTCTTCACCAACCAATCCGGCGTGGCGCGCGGCTTCTTTACCGAGGACGACGTCGGCAAGCTGCACGACTGGATGCTCGAAGAGCTCGCAGCGCAAGGCGCGGTTGTCGACGACGTCAGATATTGCCCGCATCATCCCGCAGGGTCCGTCGAGGGCTATCTGGAAGACCATCACTGGCGCAAACCGGCGCCCGGCATGATCCACGATCTGATGGCGCACTGGCCGGTGCGTCACCAGGGCAGTTTTGTCATCGGCGACCGCGCCAGCGATATCGAGGCGGCAGAGGCCGCCGGGTTGCCGGGATTTCTGTTCGCGGGCGGCGACCTCGACGCGTTCGTGGCGGATATTCTATCGGAGAGGTTGGCGTCATCCTGATACCGCCACCCGCCTTTCCTGCAGATGGAAAAAACATTGCTCCGTCAGACGGTTAGTTACTGTACATGGGGTTGTTTTCGATGTTTTTGGTTTTGGGCACCGTCGCGATGGCTCAGACCAGCCTCCGATAAACCTCGGCGATCCCGTTGGCCTCGGCATCGAGGCTGAAGCTTTCCAGCACCCGCGCGCGGCCCCGCGCACCCATCGCTGCGGCGGCAGCGGGATCGCGCATCAGCGGCTCCAGCGCCGCCACCAGCGCATCGACATCATCCGTCGGCGTCAGCACGCCGGTGACACCGTCCTCGACCACGAGCTCGGCCGCACCCGCGCGCGACGCCACCAGCGCCGCACCCACCGACATCGCCTCGATCAGGGTCAATCCAAAACCTTCATTGCGCGAGGTGAAGGCGTAGATCGTCAGGCGCTGGTACCAGCGCGGCACCTCCGCGATATCGAGTTCGCCCGTGATGACGATGCGCGATTGCAAGCCGGCGGCATCGATGCGCTTGCGCAACTCGTTGGCGAAACCGGTTTGCTCCGGCGTGATCGCGCCGACCATCACCGCGGTGAAATCGGGATAGCGCGGCAGCAGCCGGCACATCGCGTCCACGAACAGGTCGCTGCCCTTTTGCGCGCGCACCCGGCCGAAGCAGCCGATGGCGTAGCGGCCGGGCAATCCGGCTTCTGCGAACGCCGCGGCGCGATCGCGAGGTGGCGCATAGGTGTCGGTATCGACACCGTGCATGACGACAACAGCTTCGCGCTTGAGAAAGGATTTCGATATTTCGCTGGTGGCGATGATCGCGTCCATCTGCCGGATCAGCCAGCGCGTGATCCAGCTGTGATGCCGCTGCGCCGCCGAGGTGAATACCAGTTTGAAAGGCCAGCCGAGCGCGCGCAGCAGCACGCCAGCGATCATCTCGTTGTTGCGCCGTGCATGCCAGATCAGCGGGGTGCTGCGGCGCCAGCATTTCAGGAGATCCGCAAGCCCGATCCGCGCGATGCCGTCGGGCGCATCGGAACCGAGCCAGCCCGCGCGAAAGCGTTTCGCCAGCTTCGGCGCCACCATGCGGTTGGTCGCGGTGACGCCGGAATAGCGCCTGTGCAGATTCGGCACGATCAGCTGCAGATTATCCGCGGAAATGTT